>CAMWOX010000195.1 GCA_947175975.1 uncultured Ruminococcus sp. | reverse complement strand
TTCAAAATATATGTCAATAGAAAATTTCAGGTTATATAAAATAATAATCAAAAAATTTGTGGGGTCTACCCTCTTAACACTCTCATCTGCGTTTGATCTGAAATTTTCATGGAGCTTTTAAAAAAAATTAAATATCCCTGCTATGTATGATTGTATCATAGCAAGGATATTATATTATGGTTCACAAACGCCACACGGATCATAACCTAGGCTAATCAGATCTTCTCTGTTGCCGGAATATACTTGCCAATGCGGGTCTTCTTGATTTTTGATGGTGTGACAACTTGCACTATGAAACTTTCCGCTATCAGTATTGATCCAATATTCATGCGAAACAACAGGCGGCACATAAGGTTCTGTTACAGGCGGTGGATTGGTCGCTGCTTCTGTGGGCGGAACAGTCGGCGGCTGTGTCGGTGCTTCCGTAGCCGGTTCTGTTACAATTTCTTCTGTAGTAGGTTCTTCTGTTGTGGGCTGTTCTGTCTCTGGTTCAGATGTTTCTTCTATAATAGTTGATTCTTCCGCTTCCGGTTGAGAAATTTTTCTTGACTTGTTAATTTCATCAATCAGAGAACGAGCATCATCATATTGAATTGGGTCTTTTTTATAGGCATATAAATAATATCCTGCCAATTCAGAATAGGAATAGGAGTCTGAATAATAATTAGCACTATATCCTGTCTCATAGTAATAAGGATATTCATAATATGCTAGATGCGTGATGATTTCATTGCTATCATAATGAAATTCAAGATAACTCCCCTCATTTGCATTTCCATACTTTTTAATAACATCATCTGAATAGGCAAGTAAATTTTCATTGCCTTTTCCCCGGAATGTATAAGCTAAATTATGTTCTTCTGCATAATTAATAAGATCACTTTTTGTCATGCTTTCTGATACATTCAAAAATAATTCTTCCAATAAATTATCTTCATCAGACACTTTAGGCTGATAATCAACAACGTCCTGAAAAGAGCTGACCGTGATCTGACTGGAGGAACTATCTGCTACTATTTGCGGATTATTATAGTCAATCATAGAATATCCATTATCTGATTTCCAGAATCCACCGATCATTCTTTCTTCATCAAAATATGTAATTTCTGTCAAAATATTATCATGCAATGCGTCAAATGATACTGTAACAACGCTTCCGTTTTCGGGCTTTACACTTTTTACTACATTCTTAGAGTTAGCAATCCGATATACATAAATTCCTGTACCTGTATTTCTGTGATCTATCATTAAACCATGTTTTTGTGCAAGTTCTTCTATTTTATCCCTAGCAGTTTCCGGCACTAGCTCTAACAAAAATTCTGTTAAATTACTCTGTAAAGATACTCTGACTTCCGTTGTCTCTGAATTTTCTGTGACATCATTGCTTTCTGTATCCTTAATATTGGAAGTTGTTGTAGCTTCTTCACTAGCCGATATGGTTTCTTCTTCCGTACTTTCAGTAACCGGAACTGTTGGCTCTGTTGTTTCTGCCTGGAGGCTACGCATTTCCTGTTCATATTCTCTGGCTTGCCGAAATTCTTTGTTTGTTTCTGAAATCTTAGAACAGGAGAATAAAAACAACACACCAAAACACGCTGTCATGATACTTTTTCCTTTTTTCTGAAACTTTCCGTATCTCCAGAGAAAATATACGCCAGCAGGAAAAAATATAATCAATGCCAGAATAATCCCCCACATCTGTTTAAACCAAACTTTTCCAGGATCTTCCTGCAATTGCTTTTTGGTAAATTTATATAACACCCAGAGAATACAGACTGGTAAAAAAAGAATATATAAAATTACTTTTAAATAGAAATTTCCATTACTTTTCTTTGCCTTCGCCATATTTTGCACCTTTCTTTCGTTTTTAGTCTTTCCCCCTTAATACAGTCTACCATATTTTAAATTATATGTCAACAGAATTTTTTTAAGTGACATGAAATTTCTCTAAACAAACAACGTCTACAAATTGCTTTTTTTAGCTAAATATAGCGGTTTTATTTTTAGACATTAATTTTATTAGCGTCTACACAACGTCTACAACCGTCTACAAAAAAATAAGCTGTTCAAACTGAACAACTTATATGATTTATATTGTAGGTTTTAGTCAGTTATGCAATTAATTAAAAATCCACGATTAATTTTATTGTCTGTTGTTCTGACTTTTTTTCCTGTTTTTATTCTAATACCATGAGTTCTTAGGTCAGGAGCAAGTGAATTAAGAAACTTTGCTGGCTTATCTGGAAGAAAGTTTTCTCCCGTTTCTTCAATAATGCGTTTTTTAAATTCTGGATAGGAAATACTTATTTGTTGAGATGATTGTGCCAATTCTTTAATAATGTCAATTGCAATCTTTCTGTTTTCAACATCGTCTTCTTTTTCATCAGAAACAGCAGACAATGGCTTGCCTGTCCGTGCGGCTTTTGTTAGATCGTCTTCTGTAAGGTTAGAAAAGCCATCCCACAGGAACTGTGCTGTTTTTCCCTTGCCCTGGCTGATAATCCAGTAGCAGACAGATTTGCCTTTTTCGTTGTGGTTGCATTTGGTGTGGACAATCACTCTTCTGTCTGAATCTGCACCAAAACTGCGGACTTCCAGACAGGAGTGAGAACCATTGACCAAGTCTGCACTGCCAGAGACGGCATCCGCAGCAGAATCAAGCTGTGCCTTTTTGTTGATATGTGCCATAATGACAATTGCAATCTGCAACTCTTTGGCAAGTACAGACAGAACGTTTGTGATGGCTCTGACATCATTTGCACGGTTCATATCGACATTCTGACCGATATAGGCAGCCCATGGATCAATAATTAACAGTTTTGCATGTGTATTCCGGATCAGATTCTTGAATGCCTGTATTTTGTCACTGTCGTTCTTGTCAACAGGCAATTCAAACGACTGATAGGTCTGTAAAGCCTCTTCTGTGTCTGATAGTGCAATAAAATAGCAGTTATCTAGATTTCCGCCAGCATAAGCAATTCTTTGTTTTAACATGCTTTGACTGTCCTCAGCGGAAATAATCAAGACATTAGCCGGCTCTGGCTCTTCTGCATTGCTTTCATAGACTGGCAGTGCTTCTCCGGCTGATACATCTGCGGCAATGCCACAAATCAGGAATGTCTTGCCTGTACCCCCTCTGGCATAAATCAACGAAATTTCACCAATTGGCAAGTATGGATACCACAGGAAAGAAATGGGCTTGTCCTGCACTTCAGAAGCTTTGACAAATTGGTGAGTGATTTGACTTGATGTCGTGTCAGATAAATAACATTCTGTCTTATTTATGGCATCACTTAGGAGAGCAATTGCCTGTTCTTCTCCGAGAGCTTCCGTAATGTCTGAAATATTACTTTTTTCAGGACATTTCTTCCATATTGCAGAAGCAGGAATGATTTTTACAGATTTGGCAATGGGATAGACATATTTTGCAATGGTTTTCCCGTATTTTTCACCGGCTTTGTCGTTATCGATCAAGATAATGATTTCTTTGCCTTTAAGATAGTTTCCATAGCTTTCATGCCATTTGGTGTACATGTAGCTGTTTCTTCCCATCTTTCGAGCAGTTTTGCATCTTTTTCGCCCTCTGTAAAAAAATCAGTTCTGCGTGTTTCAGGCTCTGGGCGTGGTAGAGAGGAGCAGTCTGTTTCTGCAAGCCTTTGATAGAGAACTGCTTCGTTTTTGGATCATATAAATTCCAGAAGCATTTCTTTTTTCCGTCAGCTTCTTTGATAATTGTTTTTTTGGCAAATGACTCGCTATTTTCATCTATTTGTGTTGTGTTATAACACATAACTCTGAAAAAGTAACTCTGAAATAATATTATAGATGTCTATTATACACATCTGACGCTGCCGACGAACTCTAGGGTGTACATCTCGGTGGTCGCC
>CAMWOX010000194.1 GCA_947175975.1 uncultured Ruminococcus sp. | reverse complement strand
GGATTGACAAATATTTTCAAAATTTTGTTTGTGGTGATATGGTTACCAAAGGCAAGCCTGATCCGGAAATCTACCTGACGGCAAGCCGGACGCTCGGATTATCTCCCGGAGAGTGTATCGCCCTGGAGGATTCTCCCAACGGGATTCTGTCCGCATACCAGGCAGGATGCAAGCCGGTAATGATCCCGGATCTGTCCGAACCGGACGAGAATCTGCAATCCAGATTATATGCGTGTCTGCCGGATTTATCGCATGTCATCAATCTGTTAGAGAAAGGAATCTATTAATTATGGAAAAACTGAAAAAAGAACGAAAATTCAATGAATTTGACATTCCAGGTGTGTATTATTTTGAAGCTGGAAACTATTTCACAGGCAGTAAGGGAGATCTGAATTATAAGATCGTTCCTGGCAAGGATGACGCTGAAAACAAGATTGTGAATGTTTCCATATGGCATGGATTTGTGTGTTCAGATCTGGCAGAAATGGAGGATACAAAAACATTTGCAATCACCCCGGAGGGACAACAGGAACTGCTTGCCTGGCTGAGAACAATGAATTAATTGCAGATTCACAAAAAAATCCCCTGTTTCTCGGAACAGGGAATTTTTTAATTATTATGAATTATTTTTCAGAACGTTTGCTGTGAAATGTCTCATCTAGAACAATCACAAGTGCCGCAATTAACAAAGCGTTCTCCGGATCGTCAAAATCCACTTCGTAAGTATCACTAAAAGCAATGATTTTTTTATGAACGGTTGCATAGATGTGTCTTCTGTCACCGACGAAACGGAAATCCGTCCCGGTGAGATCGCCGTCCAGTTTCCAGCCCATCGGCTCGACGAACATATCCTTGGAAAATGAGGGAATCTGCTGTTTGACGACAGCGACTCTCTGTCCCCGGATCAGAATCCGGAATGTCCGGACAGCCGGGAGAATTTTCTCATCAATCTCAGCAATCATGTCTTTTCCTTGCATGATCTTGAAATCCGCTCCGGCGGAAATCATTTTTTTCTTCGCAGTATAAACAATCTGATTCCCGGATTTGATCTCATAACTTTCTGTCATAGCGACTAATTTCTGATGTACCGTCATATGTGGCATTGCTTTTTTCTCCTTTAAACAGATAGTTTCTATTAATCTATGGAATGAATCAACTGATATTTCAGCATCACCAGATCAAAAATGTTAATCTGTTGATCCCTGTGAACATCTGCATTTTTCCAATAAGTCAGATCTCCTGTCTGTAACAGCCATTTCTGGAGCATGACAACATCCAGAACGGTCACAGCACCGTCAAGATTGATATCACCGTCCGGGAAAGTCTGCAAATCAAACTGCTGCGGCTGCCATTGCGGATGTCTCGTCCGGACGGCAAGATTCCCGGTATCCTGTGCCATATCTACATAGAGTTCCGAGCAGACAGGTTTCAGATAATACACACCATCAGCAGAATAGATATAATAATGCTGTGCAGTTGTGCCGGTGTATTCGCCGGGGAAAATATTGCTGTCAACGCCCTGGACAGCGAAATTCTGCACTTCCATACATTGCTTTGTGAATGGATTGCAGATCTGATAACTGCCGTCCGCCTGCCTTGTAAATTCCCAGATCTGCGACTGAGAATGATCTTCCAGCAATCCGGTAATATTCTGTTCCTGCGCCGTGACAAACCATCCTGTTGCGGGATTCTGGATGCCGGCACAGAATGTCTCGCCAAGATCCGCCGGAAAACAGCCATCCATATCCAACCGGAGAATATCAAACTGAATTTTTTCAGAATGCGGCTCAAATCTGGAGAGCATCAGAGAATCTTCAAAATTGATGATAAAATCTGCAATTTCATCCGGATTCTCGAAATCATCTCTGTTAGGAGAATAAATAATGCGATTCAAGGAAAGAGGCAGATCTGTACTTTCTGGACGGATATAATAACAATTCTTGTCCGGATCCCGGTAGATTTTGTAATTCTGCTGTATGCCGATCTGCTTTCTGTCCAGTTTAATTTCCGCACCATACATGCCGAGCCATTCTCCGGCAAGTGTCATCATGGAATTTCCCGAAAACGCAAAAGAATCTGAAACAGAAGAAATGGAGTAACTACCGTTGGTCTGACGTTCAAATTTCCAGATCTGTTGTTCATAATTCTCAGAATCCAACTGTCTGCTTAAAATAGAAGTTTCCCAAACTGTCACATAGGATTCTCCGGAATGCAGTTTTAATCTTGCATAGAAAACTTCGCCGAGATCTGCCGTTTCCATGGCATCATACCAGTTTTCATGGGAAGCCGCCGGCGGAGGCGGTACACTTTCACGCTTGACATAACGATAAATTGTATAACTCCCGAAATGCGCCTCCAGTTGTGTGACAGAATAACAGGAGCGTTTCATTTCCGGAACGGTCTGTTCTGTAATTTCAATGCTTGCAATAGAACCGTCTTCATAATAATTAATATCTGTGACAACGACAACATGGGAATAAGCCTTGTTCAGCACATCGCCGACCTGAATATTTGGAATATTTTCTTCTATGCACTTGCCGTAGCTCTTGACATTCAGAGAGGGAAAAGTGCCGGTTGTCGTCCGCTGCGGGAGATTCCAGCAGTAGGATGCAAATGCAGAACAATCCGTTGCATAGAATGTCGAATAACTTCCGGTATCGTAATTATTCACGGAACGGGATTGATAGAAAACACTGTCCGGATTTCGGGTAGATTCCAGAAATTTATCCATAGAGACACCCCAACCGATATATCTCCCGGCGGAAATGGGCTGTCCATAGGGAATATGATGTGTTTCACCCGCATAGAAAATATTTTCATTGCGCCAGCCTTTGACGTTTTTTTCAACATGCCATTTGGTATTATAATAATAATCTGCCCTGGCAACGATATTTTCCTGCCCTGTCGTGAGTGCCGAGGCAACAACCGGACTTTGCACCAGCAATATTACGGAAAATACAAAAAAACAGAACAGAAAAATAAAGACTGCATGAAAAGCCGGATGTAACATAAATTTTGATTTTTTTGAAATTCCGGAAAATTTACTATCTTGATATTTCATAATTGTGTATCTCCTGATTTGAATGATTCTTGAATAACTTATTATAACACAGGATCAGGAAAAAGTCAATATTTTTATGAGAAATTGTATGTATTTATGAATCGTTGACAAAGAGAGGATTAAAGGGAGATTATGTCCTTGCAGTAAAAGAAAATCATAAGACGCTATTTGAAGAAATATCTTTATATTTTGAAGATACTGATCACTTGAAGAAAATCAAGAATAAAAAAAATTATCATCGTACATCGGAAAAAATCACGGCTGTGCAGATATCAGAGAATATTATCAGACAAACAGTATCAGTTGGTTAAACGGCAAGGAAGAATGGAAAGGCATAAAAAGTATAGGTAGGGTTATCCGTACTTACAATGGAGTTTCCGAAAAAGGATACTACATATAAAGCTTGAATCCCGATATTGAACTGTTTTCAAGTTCTGTAAGAGGACATTGGGCGGTAGAATCCATGCATTGGCATCTTGATGTGACATTTAAAGAAGATAGGAATCATACATTAAACAAAACCGCAGCTGAAAATCAGAATATTATTCGTAAATGGTGCGCTCTTAAACAGGCAGTTTTTATAAATGGAAAAGTAAAGTCTATGAGACAAAAACGAATGGTTGTCTCTTTCAGTCCTGTTAAATATCTTGATTACATGCTTTCTCTATACCAGATTACAAAATAATTACAATATTTCTCGTTCAGGTGAGGATATACTTTCATGCGTATGGTCTGCTTACGATAAATTCATTTATTGACAAATTAGAAAATTTATGTTATAATTTAAAGTGAAAAATTATCTATTTTCAACAAGGCGCTGAGCTTATGCAAGTATA
>CAMWOX010000193.1 GCA_947175975.1 uncultured Ruminococcus sp. | reverse complement strand
GGCTTATACGATGGCAAAAGAAAAACATAGAAATTTATGGAAATTAGTAGGAGTGGCAATTTTGATTCTGATTATTATTTTCTGTGTGAAGTATTTTGTACCTGCCTGTAAAATCCTGGCTAGTGAGCAGGGACGTGCATGGATTGCTGGATTTGTAGAAAAGGCAGGTGTGCTTGCTCCCTTATTATTTGTTTTGTTAATGGCATTGCAAGTGATTATCGCATTTTTGCCGGGTGGCCCTCTGGAAGTTACAGCCGGAATGCTCTTTGGTGGTGTCTGGGGAACGATTTTAACAGTAATCGGAATGCTGATCGGGACGCTTTCTGTCTATGGATTGGTAAAAAAATTCGGGGTGAAACTTGTGGATGCTGTTATTCCAGAGCAAAAAAGAAAGAAATTTTCGATTCTGGAAGATGAGGAAAAGCTCGCATTCTGGGTGTTTATCTTATTTTTATTGCCAGGAATCCCAAAGGATTTATTGACATACATTGTACCATTGACGGAGATGCCCGGAAAGCAGTTCCTGATACTGTCAATTCTGGCAAGATTTCCAGCGATGGTAGCCTCCGTACTGATGGGGAGCAGTCTCACGAAAGGCAGATACTGGATCTGTATTGTGATCGCCTGTATCGCAGCAATAGCGGTATTTATCGGATTTCATATGAAAAATTATATTCTGTATCATAAGAAATCTGAGTAAAAATAAAGAAACAGGAGCTATTATTTATGAAACATATCTATTATATCTGTAATCTGCAAGCCGGAAAGGCGGAACTCGGAAATTATCTGGGGAGTATTTTAGATCAGATGACAAAAGCAGATTATGAAGTAACTGTCCGACCAACGCAGGCGGTTGAGGATGCTATCACAGCAACGACGGCGGCAGTCAATTCCGGTTGTTATGATTATATTTTTTGTTCAGGGGGGGATGGGACACTGCATGAAGTATTAACAGGAATGCTCCACGCAGAACAGACTATTCCGGTGGGATATATTCCTAGCGGTTCTATGAATGATTTTGCAAAAAGTATGACGATTCCAAGAGACATGGAAAAGGCATGTGCAGCAGTCCTGAAAGGAACACCCAGATCTATTGATATTGGAACAGTGAACGATCGGGGATTCAGCTATGTTGTGGCATTCGGTGCATTCACGGACGTTACTTATGAGACAAGTCAGGCAGTCAAGAATGTTCTTGGACCAGTGGCATATATGTTCAATGCTGTGAAGAAAATCAGCAATATTCGGGCATATCCTATGAGAATTACCTGTGACGGCGAAGTAATAGAAGATGAATTTATCTATGGAATGGTGTCAAATTCTGCATCTGTCGGAGGCGGCATTCTGGATATCAGCGATTTTTGTTTTGATGATGGAAAGTTTGAAGTGATTCTTGTGAAGAAGCAGGAATCGCTTGCAGAGTTACACAAAACGATTTCGTTTTTGAGAGATATGAAAGAAATTTCCAATGAACAGGGGATTTATTGTTTAAGAGCGTCTGATGTTACGATTGAATTATTAGAAAAAACAAATGTACCATGGACAATAGACGGGGAATATCTGCCAAATGAATCGAAATTCCATATTGTGAATCATAAGCAGGCAGTTTCATTTTTAGTGCCGGAAACATGTCCGATGAATTATTTCCACCAGGCAGAATGATTCTGCATAGAAACAGCCTCTTTCCGGTACAGGAAGAGGCTGTATTTCTGATTATGTATTATTTTTTATCGCCGGGTATGTTTCAGACGTGTCAGTGCAATGATCGTAATATTATCTGTGCAGTTATGTTTCATGGAAAGTTCCGTCAGTAGTTGCAGACGACGTACCATAGGACAGTTCAGCATTAGAATACGTTCCATTTCGGACTTTGACACATAATCTGACAAACCATCCGAGCATAGCAGCAATATATCACCATATTTGATTTTTTCACCGTAATTTTTAATATCAAATTCCGGTTTGCTGTCCATATTGCCCAGTACCGGGAATATGATATTTCTATAGATATGATTTTGCTGCTGTTCCGGTGTAATTGCGCCTGCTTCAAGCAATAGCTGAACAAGTGATTGATCTCTGGACAATTGTAGCAGTTCCTGATTGCGATAACGGTACAGCCTGGAATCACCGACATTCATGCTGTATAGCATGTCATGTTCATCAACGCCAATGGCACAAAGTGTTGTCTGCATATTCCGGGTATGTTTCTGCTTTGCCCCGATTTTTGCCAATGATGTATGGATATTGCTTAATTTCTGTTCCATATTGACACGGCTTGAGAAAGAAATCTGTTTCAGCATTTCCAGACATTTTGAAGAAGCAATTTCTCCCGACTGCTCTCCTGCAACACCGTCTGCGACAGCAATCAGAAATGGCTTGGACAGCTCCTGTTCTGTTACGCCCTCTGTCAGAACTGTTCTATGAATCAGTAATGCATCTTCGTTATGCGAACGGATACCCTTGTCTGTAATTGCACAGCAATAATACATAAATACCTCCCCAGATCCCGGAATTTTTATATTTATTATACACAATTTCCAAACGGAATGCAATAACAAAATCAAGTCAAATGCTTACAGGCTGATTACAAATTCCAGAAAAAGGACTAAATTTCGCTGTAATTTCCAAGAAATTTGAAATATTCGAGTGTCTCTGACAATTCAGAAAGCAAAGCACATACAGCCGGTTCATGAATATTGCCGCTGAAGTCAAGATAGAACATGACTTCAAAACTGCCATTGCGGATTGGTCTGCTTTCGAGTTTCAATAAATTCATGCCCCCGATCAGGAATTTGCTCAATAAACGATAGAGACTTCCTTCCTCGTGAGGGAGTTTGAGCATGATAGAAATCCTGTCGGCATTTTTAGGTAGTAGTAATTCTTTTGAAATACAGATAAATCTGGTATTATTAGGCACATAGTCAGAAATGGCTTTTCTGAGGATTTCTAGTCCATGGAGTTCTGCACAGTTTTCAGAACAGATTGCAGCAAAGGATTCAGCAGAATTTGCGACCATCCGGGCAGCTGTTGCGGTATTGTTGTACTCATTAGGATGCAGATGATGATTTCTGATAAATTCCGAGCATTGGGACAATGCCTGCGGATGGGAGAATACTTCCTGAATGTCTTCAAGTTTTGTCCCTGGTTTTACAGCAAGACAGTTTGTGATCTCCACAGTTGTTGTTTTGTTGATATAGAAATTATACTGATCCATGAGATCATAGGCTTGCACGACACTGCCAGCAGTGGAATTTTCCACAGGAATGACACCAAACTGCACATCGCCGTTTTGAACAGCTGCGAATACATCAGCGAATCCTGCTAAAAATTGAGGATGGCAATCCTGCCCAAAGATTTGCTTCACCGCAGTTTCCGCATTTGCACCTGCAATCCCCTGACAAGCAACATTTGTAGCATCCAGTTGCAGAGATTTAAATTCATAAGGTTGTACATCTTTGTGAAGTTCCCGGTACTGGAGATACTTGCTCATGTCAATCAGATTTTGAAATAATACAGCAGAATAGTCCTGTAAGCTTTCCGGAGCTTGCGAACGGATGCGTTTGATGATTTCTTTCTCACGGTCGCCCTGAAAGATCGGCAGACCGTTTTCTTGTTTGTACAGCGCTACCTGCCGGCAGTATTCCATACGTTCTGAAAAAGCTTTGAGGATCTCCTGATCCAATGCGTTGATATGAAGTCTTAATTCGTCCAGATTCATAAAAAAACCTCCTGAAAATTTCACAGGACAAGCCTGCTGCTATTATTATACTAGATATTGAAAAAAAAATCAATATAAAATTGAGAGAAACTATTGAAAAGAGAGATACTTTTATGTTATAATAAAGATTGCATGGATAGGATGAAACAAAGAAAACAGAAATTTACCAGAAAGCAGAAAATGATAAATTATGAGAAT
>CAMWOX010000192.1 GCA_947175975.1 uncultured Ruminococcus sp. | reverse complement strand
TATTATACTTAAAGTAATTATATTTTTTCTTCAAATTATTTACCTTTATGTTGGCTTTATTATAACATATGTTTTTACGGATTTCAATAGATATTCTATGAATTTTTTTTTAAATAATTATGAATTTAGAACTTATTGGAAACATCCTAACTCATTCAAAATTTACAAATAGTAAATTACAAATAGTTTAATAATATATTCGTTAACATCACATGTTAGCAACATACTTCTTGATTTTACCATGCTGAAATCAATTTTGGTATCTGCATATCAAATGGTATTTTTTTGAAATATGGGCATATTGTTTCTGAAATTAAAAACAGATAAAGGAGAATTACATACCAAAACGAATTTATTCAAGTCTTAGTTTTGAAAATCACCCGTCTTTATATAGTTTTCAAGCATTGCAGGATCTACAATCATAGCAATTGTAGATGAAGAAAATACTTATTTTGCAGGAAAAATGCGGTTTTCGCTTGATAATGCCGGCATGAAAGGCTGGCAGGTTCATGACCTCAAAATTGATAATACAGGCTGTGTATTATTATAATTCATAAATAAAATCCCTGTAATAATTTTTACAGGGATTTTCTCAAGCAGATATCAAAGCTTATTCGCAAGTGCAATTGCCTGTTCACAGCCATCTGTTTTGGCAATATCACCAATATTTAATACACTAGGAATTAACACTTCACCAATCATAGTCCATTTGTTTAATTTTGCCGTACGTTCAATTGGAATGCGTACACCATCCATAACAGTAATATCATCTTCTTCACAACAAGTAATTAATGCACATTCTTTGCCTGCAATCTCCTTTCCGCCAATCACAAGCGAAAAAATACGGTCAATCACAGCTTTCAACTGTGCTGGAATAGAATACCAGTAAACCGGCATTGTGAATACAATGACATCTGCATCAAGAATGGCTGGTGCAATTTTATTAAAATCATCATCAAATGTACATGCCTTGCCTGTAGAATAACATGTTTCACAGGCACGACAGCCTGAAATTTTCATCATGGCTGTGTCAAACCGTGTAACGGTATGACCATTCTGTTCCGCTGTCTGAATAAATGCGTCTGTCATGGCAAAACTATTGCCGTTTTTTCGGGGACTTCCTGTTAATACAAGAATTTTCTTGCCCATGATAATTACCTCCGGATTTAAAAAATTTTATTTCAGCATTGACTTTTACAAATTGCTGTGCTATTATTATAACATAATGATACAAAATGTCAAGTACGCACATGCAAGTAATATACTTACCAAAAGGAGAGTGTTATTTATTATCATGAATGATTTAACATGCGTCAAAAATACAGAACTGGAAAATACAGGATTCTATTATACAATGCGCTTGATCCAGGGAAAATATAAAATGTTTATTTTATATACGCTAATACATTATAAAATCGTACGCTTTAACGAAATGAAACGATATATCGGCAATATTTCTTATAAAACACTCAGTGCAACACTAAAAGAATTAGAATCTGATAAATTAATTCATAGAAAAGAATATCCCCAGATCCCTCCAAAAGTAGAATATAGCCTGACAGAACGTGGAAAGTCTTTAATTCCTATTTTAGATACCATGTGCGAATGGGGAGAAATTCATAAAAAGGAGCTGTGAATCATTTTTTCGTATACTTCTTCTTTAATTTTAGAAATTCAATTTCACAATAAATGATGATATAAGAGTACCCTACAAATAAGAAAACGAAAAGTACAGTCAGCACTGTGTGAAACGGAATATTATCAAAACCATGCATAATTGCCTTGATAAAATTAGGGATTAAAATTGACATAAACACGACCCAAACTGGCATTAGCCTCGTGTTTATAATCTTCTTCACCATTTCAAGTCTTGATTCACTGTCACTGAATATTTCAGTATCCTCTTCAGGAAGTCCATCGGCTCTCTTTCTGAAATAGCTGTAACCATTCACATCCTGAATATATTCCCAGCCATATTCGCCGAACATCGCAATATAACACGACAGATCCTTTTCTTTATCCTCTGCAAAATCCAGTCTGTATACCACGTTCTCAGGCTCGCATTTCTCAAATGTATAAACACTTCCGTAACTGACATTTTTCAGTTTCCAGCCGGTTTTGTGCATTTCTGTCAGATAGGCTTCTTCTTTTTCATAATCTGACAGTAAAAATAATTTTATTTCTTTTTTTATTTCTTTGTTCATGTCAAACCCCTCCAATATTTTTATATAATCTTTTAATTCTTTCAATTTCTAATTGAAGAATTTCCCTGCCAAGTTCGGTTATATAATATAATTTCCGTTTTTCTTCTTCACGTACAAAACAGATTAATCCGTCTTTTTCCATTTTTGACAAACTCCCATACATTGTCCCGGCAGTTATGATGACCTCGCCATCTGTTATTTCCTTAACCTTTTGCGTGATACCGTAGCCATGCATTTCTTCTTGCAAACAGAATAATATATAAAATCCTGTTTCTGTCATGGGAATATAGATTCGTTTTATTTTATCTGTCATTCTATTCGCTCCAGTTTATAGTAAAAAATGAAATTCAAATATATCGAAATACAATATATCTGACTACAATATAGTATATCACACTACGATATATTTGTCAATAGCTTTTTTAAATTTATTTATATTTTTTGTTAGTTTAGCTAACAGATATTGCAATATTTGTCTAATTGTGATATAATATAATGCATTCGGAAAATATTTTCTGATAAAATTTTATAAAGAAAAGAAAGGAAAAAATCATGGAAAAACGTTATATTTATGCAGATCATGCCGCAACAACGGCTGTATCTGATGAAGTATTACAGGAAATGTTGCCGTATTTTCAGGAAAATTTCGGAAATCCGTCCAGTATTTATGCCAAAGGACGTGAGAACGAACGTGCTATCATAGATGCTCGTGCCAGAGTGGCTGCCTGTCTGAATGCTGATGCCAAAGAAATCTATTTCACTGGCGGCGGTTCAGAATCTGATAACTGGGCAATCAAAGGCATTGCAGATAAACTTGCCGAAAAAGGCAAAAAGCATATTATTACAAGCGTCTTTGAGCATCATGCTGTCCTGCATACCTGTGAATTTCTGGAAAAGCATGGCTTTGAAGTTACCTATCTGCCAGTCAGTCCGGAAGGACTTGTTAATCCGGCAGATGTAGAAAATGCAATTCGTTCAGATACCGCTTTGGTTACTATCATGTATGCCAATAATGAAATCGGCACAATCCAACCGATTCCGGAAATCGGTGCAATTTGCAGAAAACATGGTGTATTGTTCCATACGGATGCTGTACAAGCAGTCGGCAATGTCGAAATTGATGTGAAAGCCCAGAATATTGATTTATTGTCGCTTTCGGGGCATAAATTCCATGCGCCTAAGGGAATTGGTGCGTTGTATATCAGAAAAGGCATCTCTCTGCCGAATCTGATCCACGGCGGTGGTCAGGAATCCGGAAAACGTGCTGGAACAGAAAATGTCCCTGGCATCATGGGACTTGCCAAAGCAATTGAACTTGCAACGGCGGATATTCCCGCAAAGGTCGCAAAATTAACGCCTCTCAGAAATCAACTGATTGACGGCATTCTGAAAATTGACCAGACAAGACTCAATGGTGACAGAGAAAAACGGCTTGCCGGAAATGTCAATATTTCTATTGTTGGCATTGAGGGCGAAAGCTTATTATTGATGCTGGATCATTACGGCATTCAAGCATCTTCCGGTTCTGCCTGCACATCTGGTTCTCTTGATCCATCACATGTATTGCTGTCTTTGGGATTGGTGCATGAAGTAGCACATGGATCGTTGAGATTGAGTTTCGGAGAAGAGTTCACACAGCAGGATGTGGATTATATTCTGGAAGTACTCCCTCAGATCGTGGCGAGACTTCGGGCGATGTCTCCTATGTGGGAAAC
>CAMWOX010000191.1 GCA_947175975.1 uncultured Ruminococcus sp. | reverse complement strand
GAAGAGGCCATGCAGGAATTATTGTCCCGGATTGATTGTCAGCAGGGGGATGTTGCGCTGTTTGTAGCGGACAAGAACCGGATTACTCTGCCTGTTCTGGGGGCATTGCGTCTGGAAGTTGCCAAGAAATTGGAGATCATTCCGGAAGAAAAATTAAATTTCCTCTGGATTACGCAGTTCCCATTCTTTGAGTGGGACGAAGATTCACAGACATGGCTTGCAATGCACCATCCGTTCACGATGCCGGAAGATGAATGCTTGCAGTATCTGGAATCTGATCCCGGAAAAGTGGTTGCAAAAGCCTATGACCTGGTACTCAACGGCATTGAATTAAGTTCCGGTTCTATGCGTATTACAGATTATGAATTGCAGGAAAAAATGTTCCGTGCGTTAGGCTTGACAGATGAAGAAATCCAGGCAAAATTCGGATTCCTTGTAGAAGCTTATCATTATGGCGCACCACCGCATGGCGGTCTTGGAATTGGTCTTGACAGATTGGCAATGCTGTTGTGCAAAGCCGAGAGTCTCCGGGATGTTGTGGCATTCCCGAAAGTAAAAGATGCATCTGAAATCATGAGTGCGTGTCCGTCTCCGGTTGAGAAAGAAAATTTGGATGTTCTGGGGATCATGGTAAAGCCTCAGGAATCATAACATCAGAAAAGCCCTCTGCTATGAGGGCTTTTCCTGAATCAATTTTTAGATTTGTTAGAGAGGAGATTTTTTATGAAATTCAAGAAATTTACGGCAAGTCTGACTGCTGTCGTTCTGACTATTTGTGCTACAGGTTCGCTCACAGTATTCCCGGAAGATCAGGATGCTGAAAAATTAAGAATCATGCCGTTAGGGGATTCCATCACGGACGGATTCACGGGTGATCCAGTCGGCGGTTACCGTCTCACGCTCTGGAAAATGCTTGAAGAGAATGGCTATACAGATCAGCTTGACTTTGTAGGTCCGAACTGGGGCGGTGATGGCATTGATCCCAATCATGCAGGTTACAGCGGCTATTCGATTGCGGATATTCCCAACATGAGAAGTGGCATTTATAATTTTGTGGATTGGCTCATGGAGAGCTACCCGGCGGACGTGGTCATGCTCCAGATCGGCACAAATGATATTTTATCAAGCTATGAACTGGATGCTATGCCGGAGCGTCTGGAATTGCTAGTAGATACCATTCTGGAATACCTCCCGGAAGATGGCTTGTTGTATCTGGCGACGATCCCGTATATGGACGCTGATGTGACGAATTACACAGATGCTTACACAGTGGAAGAAATGGACAAAGCTGTGGATGATTATAATACAGCCGTTAAAGCATTGATTTCGGAGAAGCAGGCAGAGGGCAAGCCGATTGCATTATCCGACATCAATTCACAACTTACAAAGCAGGATCTGTTGGATGGTGTTCACCCGAATGCAACAGGCTACAAAAAAATGGGGAATTACTGGTATCAGAAAATCACAGAGTATCTCAATGGAGATTCTGAACAGCCGCCGGAGACAGCTCCGGAAACGACAGAATCTATCATAGAAACAGTTCCGGAGACGCTCCCCGAAACAACAGAATCCACAGAATCTGTCACAGAGACAACAGAACCTATCACGGAAACAACAGAATCCGGGGTAATTTCTGAAAAAGGTGATATTCTGATGGATCATGTCGTGAATTTGCAGGATTTAATTTATATGCAGAAATATTTATTAAATCTGGAATCCATTACGGAAGAACAAATGCACGCAGGTGACATGGATTCCAACAATCTGGTAAATATTTATGATTTTGTATTATTAAAACAGGCATTACTGTCGAGTTTAAATTAATCTGGATAAATCAGGAAAGCAGGAAGTTATTATGACAGACTATCATCAGATCCGAGCCGTTTATGATGAATCTATGATTCAAGTTTATCAGGCATATTCTGCCGGAATCGCAGAAGAAGCCGTTCGTCTGGGGACATTCGGACAGCGTTTTAAATTAACCCGGATGACTTGGATCAAGCCGTCATTTCTTTGGATGATGTATCGTTCCGGATGGGGACTGAAAGAAAATCAGGAGCATATTTTAGCAATTCAAATCAAGAGATCTGCTTTTGATGATATGTTACAACATGCCGTATTATCCAGTTATCACGAAAATCAGGGGATTTCCTATCGGGAATGGCAGAAGAGAATCCGGGATTCTGAAATCAGGATTCAATGGGATCCGGAGCGGGATATTTATGGAAATGCTTTAGATTATCGTTCCATTCAGATCGGTATCCGAGGGGAATCCGTCAGAAAATATGTCAACGACTGGATTACGGAGATCAGAGATATTACGGATTATGTGACGGATCTGAGAAACAAGAAAGAGCAGAAAATAGATATTACGGGATTACTTCCGGAAGAAAAAATATATTTTGGTAAGAAACAAGATTGAACATGGGGGCATTTTGTTATGAAGAAATTCCAGAGAATTTTCAGTTTTTTAACAGCATTGGGAATTATGACAGGAAGTTCACTCAGCATTCTGGTGAATGCACGCCCGGAGATGGATTTTTCGCAGGATACTGTTAATTTTTATCAGCAGTGGAAAGAAAAATATGTGAAACAGGATACTTACGTCACGGACGAAACACAGTATTATGTCTGGTACAGCGAAAGCATGTATGCCGGGAATAATCAGTCTGTAGAAGTGACAGTATCCGAAGCACACGGCTATGGAATGCTGATCTTTGCACAGATGGCGAATCAGGATGCATCCGCAAAGGATTACTTTGATGGCATGTATCATTATTATAAGGCGCATCCGAGCAGTATCGGGGCAAATCTGATGTCCTGGCAACAATGCGACAACGGAACAGCTCTGATTGATGGTGCAGAGGATGGGAGCATGACCGGCGGTTTCTGCGATTCTGCAACGGATGGCGATATGGATATTGCTTATTCTCTGTTGTTAGCAGATGCAATCTGGGGCAGTGACGGCGAGATCAATTATTTAGAATCTGCAAAAGCAATGATCCAGGATATTATGACATATGATGTCAATCATGAATACTGGACACTGACACTCGGCGACTGGGTATCGGAGTGCGACAGTTCAGAAAATTATTATCATGCAACCAGAACATCAGATTTTATTTTGTCATATCTGCCGGAATTTGCAGAAGTTTCCGGTGATGAGAACTGGATGAAAGTCTATCATACGACTTATGAGATCATCACGGAGCTGACAGCGACTTATCAGAATGGAATCTTGCCGGATTTTGTGATCCGGGATTCTGACGGCACATGGAAAGCATCCCCGGCGGATTTTCTGGAATCCGAAAATGACGGTGATTATTATTATAATGCGTGTCGTGATCCCTGGCGGATCAGCATGGATTATCTGATGAATCACAATGAAACGGCAAAGATTTATGCAGAGCAGATCAGTAATTTCATGAAAAAAACAACAAAGTCCGATCCGTGGGAAATCATGGCAGGGTATCACATGGATGGAACGGCATTTGAGGATTATTCGGACTTGTGTTTTACAGCACCGGTTTTGCTTGCGGCAAAGGCAGCAGGAAATACGGAATGGCATGATCAGCTCCGAGATGTAATCATCAATTACGGCGATGATGTCTATTATGGTGATACGATCAAGTTATTATGTTTGATGGCGGATGATACAGAATATTCAGCAAATCAGTCTGACGATCCGATCCGTGGGGATGTGAATGCAGATGGGGAATTTAGTCTTCTGGATGTGGTTTCTATGCAGAAATGGCTTCATAGCCAGGGAACGCTTGCGAATTGGAAAGCCGGAGATTTTGATGATGACGGAAAAATTACAATTTATGATTTCTGTCTCATGAAACAGGAATTACTGAAATAATCAGATGAAAACAAACTGCCGGACTCTTTCGCAGCCGGCACTTTTGGGCTGTTGTCCTGTGATAATTATAATTT
>CAMWOX010000190.1 GCA_947175975.1 uncultured Ruminococcus sp. | reverse complement strand
CCATAACGGATGACGGCTTCTGCGATGGAGAATGTTGCAATTGGAATGATAAAATTTGCAGTCTGCTCCAGCAGCGATTTTGTGCTGTTGTCTCCAGTGGAAATATTATGTGTATATAATCTTGTGAGTAACAATAATAATATCTTAGACCCGAAAGAACCAATGGCGAACACAGCCGTATTGGCGGCAAGTTTCTTATATTTGTTCAAATAAGCTCACTCTCTTTTCTAATTTTGGTCTGATCCTGCGTATAAATTATTATTATTATAACACAGATTTCCAGAAAAGGCAAGCATTTCCTGACGAATACTTCTGGGAAGGTAAAATGTTTGTCTATGTTTTGCAAATAAAATAAGAATCTGACATACACTTTGTGAGTATATGTCAGACTTTTGTAAGTTATCCTAAATTATTTAGAAAAGTATTGTAAGAAAGGGATAAACTGAAGCCAGTGGGATTGTGGCTTATTCTCTTTCAAATTCTGAAATTTGTACAGCAAGATCTGCAACAGACATAGTACTGTAGGAAGAAACAGAATATGCATTATTTTTTAATTTCTCCTGAAAAATATCTTCTGTGATCATGCAAACGCTATCTGCATTGTTATCAAACTTCATATCTTTTGTATACAAATAAGACTGTACCATACCATCTTCGTCATAGCCCTCATACCAAAGCCAGATGCCTGTTTCCCGGTCGATCCAGATCTCAAATTCTGTTACGCCCAACTGTTTTCCGTATGATTCTGAAGCATTACCCTTTACAACCACACAGGTTCTTCCGTGAAGCTCTTCTGTTCCTGTGATTTCCCACAAAGAAAAATCAGAAAGATATCCCATTGTCCATTCCTGTGGAATGAAACAGCCGCCCAATTCATGTGCACCGGTCGGATCTTGTCCGTTTGTCGCATAGAGTACTTCTTCCGGAATTTCCGAAATACTCTCATCTTCAGCAAGTCTATAAATATCTTTTTCAGTATATTCATTTACAGTATTTCCAACGCTGATTTCATAGTTATCTTTTACTTCTTCATCCTCTTCTGCATAGTCCATAAACTGCACCTGAACTTCACCCTCTTTGTAGACTTCGCATTCATCTAATAATTCCGGTGTATCTTCAGCAGAAAAACTTTTCGATTGGGTATGAAATTTCTGTGCTGCAAAATCATATTCCACTGTGCCGTCAAAATAAGTGGGTGAATTTGCAGTATATTTCACAGTAATCTGTCCGGAAAGCTGTTTCAGATACAACAATGTATTCATGCACCGATAATATAACTGGTCTTTTGTCAATTCTTCCGCTGGCATAACAGCTCTTTCTACAAGCAAATCTGCCATTTCTGTATTTGTCATGACATTTTGGTTAATTTGTACATTAGCATATCCGCAGGAAGTTGCAAAGACAAATGCAAGACAAGCAGATAAAGTCAAAGCTGTTTTTTTTATCATAAAATCTTCCTTTCTGTTTAACCAAGTTTAGCAAGAATCTCCTCTCCTCTATAGGTAGGGATGAATTGCGGCAGAGTGTTAATAAGTGACATTCTCCCTTGTCTAAAAAGGAGAATGCCACTTTTATATTCTTATTTGTTTCTGCAAATGTCATGGAGAGAAATATTTTCTCCTGCGCCTTTCTGTGCAGAATATGTCAGAATCAGTGAGGCATCCAAGGCATTCACAATACCATCAGCATTCACATCCGCCATTACTGCATTCACTGAAGAATCTGTCACTGCGGAAGTACCAGCTTGTGCGGCATATTCCAGGATCATAGAGGCATCAGAAGCATCTACTTCTGCATTACCATTTGTATCGCCGATTCCATCCCATGCAGACTGTGCATTCTGTGTAGTGACCTGACCATAATTTTCAATGTTATTTGTATCGTTAGAATAAGCAGACTGTACTGCCAAATCCACACCACAAATATCAAATAATGGCTGAATGACTGCTATTTCTTCCAGATCGGGATACTGCTCTTTTACGATTTCGCCGTCATCATAGGCATATTTCATCATTTCATAATCAGTAGGAATACCTGCCGCTTTTCGGGAATTGTAAATTTCTTCTTCTGTCATGCGTGTAGTGTCTGTTGTACTTTTCCATTCTTTCAGTTGTTCCTGCCAGATCAAATATTGATCATTCTGTCTCTGCCAGGTGTAAATACCGCCGAATTGTTCCTGTACATCCCACAAATCCTGGTTTGAAAATCCCGATTCTGTCTCAGCATAAGGAATCAGCATAGAAAAACCATTCCATTTTGCTTTGAACGTAGTTCGGGTATCATATAGAATCACATCCTGCACGTTCTCATGCTCCAGCATAAATTTTCTGCTGATCTCTGAACGTTGATTGGTATCTTTTGTGTCTTGCAGATAAACACGATAATATCTTGCATTTTCACCATAACTAGACAACAGTTCTGCTGTCTGATTGTCACAATCTTCCAGGAGATAATCAGGGCTTAATTCGACAATTCCACAGAGAATATCATAGACTGTTGAATTCGCAGGATCTTTCTCTTCCAAAATCGAACCATCCGTGACTGCAATGAAATCACAGCTTTTTGTTTGTGCTGTCATAAGTGCTGCACCATATTCGCCTTCTGCCAAAGTAAAGACAGGGGTTACACCATCTATACAATAAAGCGTTGCAGCATCTGCATTTATAGTGATCCCTGTCAAATTACAAGCCAGTACACCAGCAACACATAAAACTGAAATCGATTTTTTCATGAAAGCCCCTCCTTTTTATCTATCAACCATTGACATAAACAGGATTTCCCACCAGATTTTTACCTTTTCCATCAACACCTGCACCAACTCCGGCAGAATATTGGAGAATCGCATCTCCATCATTGTTATCAATCATCCTAGTATCAATTCCAGTATTTTCCCAGAGTGTATCCCAACCATCGGCATTGTAACAGTTTACACTGTCAGGATGAAGTGCATTCGGGAAAAATTGGCGGAAATAAACCTGACCTTTACCATCATAAAAACTTGTCACAAGTACTGTGTACATGATAGCTGTTCCATTATTTTTACTAACAGCACCATAAATGTCAGCAGCATCAGAAGCATTAATTAAATCATCATTGTTTACATCTCCTACAACGCCTTTTTGGAGTGCATATGCAGAAGGCAGGGAATCGGGTTCAGCTATGACAGCTACATTGGAGCTGCAAATTTCAGCATTTTCTTTTTCAGTGGCATAGATTGTAAACAAGTCACCATCACAAGAAGTTGTGAAACCGGATGCCACAGCCACACAGATCTTATTGTCGTTTTCTGCTGCAAAAGCATGGAAATCTTCCAGTACTTCGCCAGTCTGCAAAACCGGATCTCCGCCAGCAGTTTTCAGAATTTTATAATTTTCATCCAGCTGCAATGCAAGTGTATTGGATTGAAACCCAGTATTTCCATCAATGGACATTGTAATGGCAACCGTACCTGGTGCAACCACAGTGTCCCCCACTGTTACTGCACTGGTCAGAGTTTCGCATGAAATCTCATACTGATTCACACTGGCAGCATTGACCGGAACAGCCATCCAGCAAGCCAGCATGGCCGCAACAGATGCGAGGGAGAAAATTTTTTTGTGTTTCATGATTATCATGTCCTTTCAAAAATAAATTTTTCTTAGCTAAGATTCCGGCCGGATCAGAAAGTGTAGAGCCTGTATTTTCTATACTTTCCTTGCTTTTATCATAGCAAATTGCAAGAAAAAAGTCAAGCGATTTTCCTAAATAGCATGAAATTTTCCTATTTGGCATGTTTGGACTTAAATCAAACCGTATTTTAACAAAAATTATATGTTTTATCTTTCATCCATCAATCCGGATTTCCGGAATATTTTTGTATAACTTTGCAGATCCGGTAAATACTAGTCTTGCAGTCAGGTTAAATTTTATTTTTTGAATAACAGGAGAAAAAATATGAAAGCGACAGGTATTGTAAGAAGAATTGACGACCTGGGAAGAGTCGTCATCCCGAAAGAAATCCGCCGGACAATGAGAATCCATG
>CAMWOX010000189.1 GCA_947175975.1 uncultured Ruminococcus sp. | reverse complement strand
TGGTTGTTTCAGACTCAGTTGTCGTAGTAGCCTTGGTTGTCTCAGGCTCAGTTGTTGTAGTAGATGTTCCTGTTGCAACAGTATCAAGGTGTTGTTGAATCTCTTCCGTAGTAGTTTCCTCTGTAGTAGTTGTTGTCGTTTCTGTAGTGGTGGTAGTTGTTGCTTCTGTAGCAGTCTCTATTTCAGTTGCAAATTCAAAAGGAGTTATTACATTCTGATAAACATACATCAGAGAATTTTCTACTACACTAATTTCAATCTTTTCAATTGGAATATCCTCTACTTTGACATAACCCAGATACAAGAAACCAGCATCATCAAAAAGAGTTTCCGTATCAGATAAATAAAGGGTCAGTCGATTTAAATCTTCATCATAACGATATTGTGCAGTCTTAACATAAGTATCCTCGCAGAGATTAGCACTAAATTCAAAGGAAGCACTATTAATTTGAACCTCAACATCATCTCTGACTTTCAGATTCAGGCTTAACTCCAAAGTATTCACCTGGTTTTCATTTGCATGGTCAGATATTAGTGTAATCTGACCAACACTGTCAATCTTAACAACATCTGAAAAATACTTATTATTATCTTCTTCATTATCTGGCTCAAAATCTTGCTCAGAATCCAGTCCAGATGATATATCATCATAACCACGTACTACTGTACCAATTGGCTGAACGATACCCAACATTAAAGCGATCAATACGCTTACTAAAATCTTTTTTTTCATAACACCTTACTCCTTCCAATGTGATAGTTAGAAATTTGCCCATATTTAACCTTTGATTGTACACGAATGTTTTGCTGCCCTTGTAGTAGTTTCTGCTGTCTTCTTTGATATCGGTTTTAAATCATTCGTTTCAGCTTCTGATGCATTCAATTTCTCTGCATCACCATCTGGGAGAAGTATTTCAATCGTTTCTTTAGAATTTTCACCGATATTAGAAAGGGTATCCTCTGCACGAACTGTAATTGAGAAATTGGATACCATGTATAATGCCAGCAAGAAAACAACTTTTCTCTTGATTACCTGTTTTCTGATCATGGCTCATCCTTTCCGAATTTCGGCAACTCTTTGAAATTTTTTGAAGCAAATAAAAAACAACTGCCATCTTCTACCAAAGACACAGTTGCTCTCAAAAAATAATCGTTTAAGAAAATTTACATAAATAACAGAAAGAAAATTAATTATGTAAATTCGATTATCTGCAACTGGCTGTCATCCCGTTTCCGGATTAGACCCTGTAGCTTTGCGTCCTCATTTTTCAATAAGTTTGCCAAATATTAAATTTTAAATTATGAAACATCTAAATCGTATAAGGATTTTCCTGTCACGGTTCTGTGTATCATCTTTATATTTATATATTAGCACTTTTTTCAGGTTATGTCAAGGGGGTTTGGCAATTTTTTTTGATTTTTTCATTTTTCTACATTTTGCACAATATCAGCATTATTTTTTAGGCATTTTTTTGATTTTCCCTGTGTGATTCCAGCAAAAAAAGAGTCCTGTTGAGAACAGGACTCTTGCAGGATGCCTCTGACATCACGCTTCCGTATCTGTGGAAGATTTTTCTTCTTTTGCTTCTTCTTTTTCTTTATTCAATGTCGTGTCATTGGCAGAATCTGCATTGTCATTTTTTGTTTTGTCTTTATCCTTGTCGTCACCGGATGTAGTATCTGCCACACCCTCACCAGTATTGTCATTTTTTGCTTTTTCCTGATCCTGATCTTGTACCACCGGGCGAACCACATTATCAGCATTGTCAGCATCATCCGCATTGTCAGTATCCTCATCGCCGCCGAATGTAATCGTTGGAAGTTTGCTGATATCTTTTGCTTTCAATTCTTCAAACAGGGAGTCACTTACTAATCGCTGTCCTTCATTTGTTAATGCGTCGTTCACTCTGTACAATTCAACACGCACTTTTTCAGGTAATTTCATGTTTTCCAGGTATTCCGGTTCAATCCAGTAAATCCATGTACCATCTGAAACATTTGCAATATTGCCTTCTTCCGGAACATCAGCTAGGATAATCTGATCAGCCAGAATACTGCCTTCTTCATCGAGACCGCCTACAATGTTGCCTTTTTCGTCATATAAGATCACTACATTATAAGCCGGATTGCCTTTGTAGGAACCAGTAAATACCAAAGAGCCTTTCGGAATCGTATACGGATGTCTGGTTTCTGGTGTCTTTGTTTCCTCAGGTGTGGAATCGTCTGTAGAATCTGTAGACCTTGTTGTTGTCTCCGTTGCAGAATCGTCTGTAGAATCTGTAGACTTTGTTGTTGTCTCCGTTGCGGAATCGTCTGTAGAATCTGTCGTAATTGTTGTTTCCTCTGGAGCTGTCGTTGTTTCTTCCGGTGTTGTCTCTGCATATTTGTAATCTTCTCCCAGAATGCCAATTACAACTGCTTCACCTTCATCCGCTCTGCGGAAGTCAACATTATCACCCGTCGGAGCAAGAACATCCAGTTCTGCGATAGAAACATTCTTATTTTTCTGATTCAGCAATACAACCTTCAATCCAGTTGCAGAATAGGTGCTGACATACTCTTTATCACCGTTTGCAAAGTAAACAGTTTCGCTTGCATTGCCTTTGAATGTTCCGTTTGCTGTGAGAACCCATTGTCTTGTGTGAGAATCCTGTACGAAAATCTTATAGCCTTTGATAGAACTTTCAGCATCAACCGGCGTATATTTGAATCCCGAAACTGTCAATGTCTGATTGAAGTTAAGCACGATTTCAGCATTATCATTTGTTACCTTCGGCGCATAGACAGTGTTTGTGTTGCTGTCAATTGCATGTTCTGCCGGATCATGTGTTGTCTTTTCGCATGGCATTTCATCTGTTGCATCATCAATCACAGCTTCCGCCTGGAGTCCGGATGTGCTGATGGTCCAGTTTGTCTTGTCAATACTGCCGTCATGTTCAATCTTAACCATATTCGTCTCGAAAATCTCGGAATAATTCAGATACTGGTCAACCATTCTCACTTTGTAGAATACAGCACGGTTGTTCATCGTGGAAACTGTATCTGTAAAAGTCGTTCCTCTTGTATATCCCACAGGAACTTCTTCTACTTTTCCGCCGGAGATTGTGCAGCGAACGATCTCATAAAGCAGTACATCAGCTTCCGGAACGATATCATTTGCATGGATGGTAAGATCTACTTTATTTGGCTGTGAACCAATCTTTACAGAAATATCGGCAATGGCTTTTGTCGTTCCCTTGTCAGCCAGTTTGCTGCCTTCGCCGTTGCGTACGTAGATACGGGAATCATCATTTGCGTACATAATAGCACGGTTTTCTTTTTCAAATTGTTCTGCATATTTAACAGTGTTAACATCAGGTTCTTTGCCCCAACGTCTGAAGAATTCCAGGACATCTTTTTCAGCTGCTGCACAAGCCAGACGCATCAGTTGCTGGTCAGTGTCTCCATTCAATGTAAGTTTTACACCACCAGGAGCAGGCGCTTTATTCACATTTCTTGCATAAGTGTCCATTCTTGCATAAAACAGATTTGCAAGCTGATCTTTATAATTGGGATATGTCTTGTAATTCAGACCCTTATCATAAGCCAGGTGCAATTGCCAGTACATACCAAGTTGTGTTGCGATATTGGGACAGCTCCCCTTTGCACCGGAAGTGACTTTGCTGTAAATGTTGTCATACTGGAATCGCATGCCTGTATTGGTGTCTTGTGCCTGTGCAAGCTGTGCAAAATAGTTATTGGTAATTTCAGCGACTGCATAAGAACCCTGATTAATATTGTGTCCGATTTCATGCGCAATACCCCAGCCGAAATAATGACCGCCGACATATTTGCCATTTTCATCCGATACAACCGGAACAGCATTGACCATACCGCCCACGGAACCCCATTCAATTCCGATGTGATTACCAGAAGCATACATAAATGCACCGGAGAACATGCGCTGATAACGGATATTCAGATGTCCCTTCGGGATCTGGTCAACGGCATCTGTTGCAGAAGCATTCAGACCTTTATGCTGATAGAACAGATACATCATGTCT
>CAMWOX010000188.1 GCA_947175975.1 uncultured Ruminococcus sp. | reverse complement strand
AATCCAATGTTTCCATCTGTGCGGCATGGAGCGGCACTTCTGTCACATCCGGTTTCAGATACAGAACAGCACGTTCAAAATAGGCACTGTCCGGGCGGTTGATTTCAATGACTTTCTTATTGACACCTTTAATCATGATGATACCTCCAGGAAATTGATCTATTTTAAATATGATCTGAAAAATCCAGATTATGCAAAATTTTGATGAATAGAAAAAGTCGGCAAAATTTACCGACTTTTTTAGCATTATCATAATTTTTACATACAAACTCAAGTAGATGGTGTAACTCAATACTGATCACAAACCCACTTAATGCTCTCGCCGGAGTCAACAGCAGCATTGGTTGTCACCCAACTCGTATAGGATGTATTTGCTCGTTCAGAAGCGAACGTCCTATTGGCAGAATAATAACCCACCAGATCTGTATTCTGGTTATCCGCCGCAACACAGCCCTGCACGATATAATTATTCACACAAACTGTCCAACTGATATTCTCTGCATTGGAAACTGTACGATTCACAGCATCCGCAACAGTAGCATAAGGACTATCAGCCGCTGCAGCCGTACTGGCAGCGTCATAGCCAGTTCTCCAGTTAATAGAATGATCCGTACCATTGTAGGAAATCAAGATCATTCCATCGAAATGACTTCTTTCATCTACAGTTGGTGTTACAATAGCCGTTCTGTCTCTGCTGATATACTTCTGCACAGCCGTCTGTGCAGCATTGTAGACCATTTTTGCATTGGAATTTGCAGCCTTGATTCTGGATTTCATGTAATAGGTTGACATGGTCGGTGCAAGGATACCTGCCAGAATGCCAATAATGGCAATGACAATAATTAGCTCAATGAGCGTAAAGCCCTTGACACGGGTATTTTTTGTTTTCTGAAATTTCATCATATCACACCTCACTGACTATCAATTATTATTTTATATTTCATTCACAAAAAATTCATTTATTATAACTATTATAACATGTTCTGTTTTGCTTGTCAACAGATTTCAAGATTTTTTTCAATCAGCAGGATTGACAAAAATGCGTGTTTATTTTTGTTCATATTTCTTTCTATCACCATAAATGCTTATGGTCTTGCTGTCCAGTTTCCGGTTTCCGCAAAATAAGTTGCCTTGTCAAAACTGAAATCACTTGCTTCTCTTTTTTCATTATTTACTGTCGGATGTGTTCCAACATAAATGTCACCCTTTGTTTTTTGGAAACATACACCGGTTACGACATCATTTTCAATTCTGACAGCCCAGTATGCATCTTCAATCTTACTATAATATTCATAGATATAATTATAAATCTTCTCATCATAGATCAAGCTTTCCGTACTATATGCATTCTTAACTTTTTCGCTGGTATAAACACCAGTCGGAATTGGTTTTGTGACATCATGCTCACGGCAAGCCGCCATACCTGCATTAAAGAGCGTCTTTGCCATAGAATTTGCAGCAGAAAATTTTGCTTTTGATACATACCCCATCATAGATGGCACTAAAATTGCCGCCAGAACACCAATAATGGCAATGACAACAATCAGCTCCACAAGCGTGAAACCCTTTAATTTCTTACTTATTTTATCTATCATAAAGAAATGCTCCTTTCCTGTGAAAAACGCACTGCTTTATCAATACTGCCAATTTTACAGGAACATTATAGCATATTGTTCACAATTTGTCAATAGTTTTTTTAAAAAAAATCCGAAATATTCTGCATGAACCTGTTGCGGTTTTTCACACAAAATGCTATAATAATATATATGACACTCGAAAGGATTCAAAATAGAAATCTATGAAACACTTGTTATTAAAATTATGCTCACTGCTGCTGATTCCCGGATGCCTCCTGCTATCACTTACCGGATGTTCCCAAAAGGAAGATGACGGCACAGGATATGCATTCACCTACACAATCGCAGGCAATCCGGACTGTCTCGATCCGCAGTATACAGACAATCCCCATGCGCAAACAGTGATTGCTAACATGATGGAGGGACTGCTCCGGATGGATGAATACGGCAGGATTCTCCCTGCTGGTGCAGAAAGTTACACGATCTCTGATGACGGTCTGACCTATGAATTTAAATTAAAAAATAACTGTTACTGGTACAGTGCAGACATGGAAGAAAAAGATGCCAAGCCAGTAACCGCCCGGGATTATGTCTTCGCTTTCCGGCGATTACTGAATCCTGAAACCAATGCCCCTCATGCAGAAGATTTTCTTTGTATTGAGAATGCTTCTGAAATTCTTGATGGAAAACAAAAACCGGAAACACTTGGCGTAATTGCCAAGGATGGTGGCACACTGATCTTTCATCTTACAGAACCAGATGAAGAATTTCTAACCCTGTTGACACAGAATTGTGCTGTTCCCTGCAATGAAGATTTTTTTCTTTCCACAAAAGGCAGATACGGTCTCAGCCAGGAGACCATTCTCTGCAATGGTGCATTTTATCTGACAAAATGGGTTTATGATGCCTATGGAAGCGGCAATTTTCTTACGCTCCGCAAAAATACGCTTTATCAGGATGCTGAAACTGTCTCGCCCAGTAGCTTGCAGATTACTATCATGCGTTCCCAGGCTGAAGTGGATGAAGATTTCTCTGAAAATAATACCAATTGTATTCTTACGACAACCTATCCGGCAGAATATCTAAATTCTGAAAATTATCGTGTAGATATTAACAGTGTCCGGACATGGGGACTGATTTTTAATCCGGAAAACAAAACACTCCAGAACCGACAGCTCCGGGAAGCACTTGCCGCCGGAATCGACAGAGAAGCAAATTCTCTGAAATCCGATCATAATTTTACATCTGCCTATGGTATCATTCCCCCGGCAATACAAATATTAGGCAGATCCTACCGGGAATTGTGTGCCGACGAACCTCTGGCAATTCCCTACGATCCGGATTTCTCTTCGGAACAATTTCAGACATTAAATCTTCCCATGCATCAGATCAATTCCCTCAAAATTCTTGTCCCGGATAGTTTTGACAACCAACAGGCATTATTATCCATCTGTCAGGAATGGCAGAATCTGTTTCACCAGTATATCGGCATTGAAAGCGTTTCCTATTCTGAGTATGAAAAACGGCTTTCAGACGGTGATTACAGCATTGCACTTTACAGTTTCAGACCGGAATACACCAACTGCGACAGTCTGTTAGCAGAAATCAGAAAGCAATCAGAATTTCTGGGACTGGATACTGCGGAACTGGATGTCAGTCTGCAACGGCTTTCTGATGCAGAACAGCTCACAGAAAAATTGATTTATGATACAGAATGTGAAAAATTAATCCTGGATCAACTTGTATTCATTCCTCTATATTACCAGAATCTATATCTGATCTATACCGCAAAAAATACAAATATCTGGTGCAATCCGTTTACAAAAGCTGTTTTTTTCCGGGATGCAAAGCATTTTCCATAAAAAAAATATCTTATATTTGGCTAGTATTCACAAAAATGCATTTTGTCCACACTTCACTATTGATTTTTTATAAATCTTGTAGTATAATAATAATAGATTTTAAAATTGCCTCTCCGGAGGCGGGGAGGAAGTTACTATGGCTGAAGAATATACACCGGAGATTTTCACACTGACTGACGAGGACGGCACAGAACATGAATTTGAACTTATGGATGTGATGGAAGAGAATGGTACTGTCTATTACGCACTTGTACCTTACTTTGAGGATCCCGAATCCATGATTGAAGAAGATACAGAGCTTGTCGTTCTGAAAATTGCAGAAGAAAACGGTGAAGAATATCTTGCAACAATCGACAATGACGAAGAGTATGAACGCATCGGCAATATGTTCATCCAAAGAATCAGCGAAATGCTGGAGGGTGAAACAGAAGAAGATTAATCCATAACTATTGACTGCCTTGTTCGGGTAAATATAGCTATTATAATCCTACAACTATTCTCAGGGAACCTGATGCTCTGACTGAGGATTGCAGACCTCCCGTTTCCGGTGGAATTTTTCTCAGCTGGATTCGGACGTTGGGAGCGAGAGACTTTCAGGCGGGTACCCACCTTGCGGTAA
>CAMWOX010000187.1 GCA_947175975.1 uncultured Ruminococcus sp. | reverse complement strand
CGCTTGTTTTAAGTCCCGAATAGCCTGTGAAAATAAAAGCAGGGAAAAGTGAGAAACCTATCAGAATAATGCTCATGACAGCACCGGCAATCGTTCCTGCCTTTGTTTTTTCCTTTGTAGCATTGCTGTGCTTTACCAGATACACAATCCCGGACAGAACAAGACGTATTCCGAGAATAACAAGACAGCCTGTGAATCTCCATTTCTGTCCCGTTGCAGGCAAAAGCATTACAAGCAGCACGAGTATCAATTCAGCTCCGCAGAAAAACATTCTGTTTCTGTACCAAAGGCTTCTGTATTTTGTACAGCTTAACATTGTAAGCAAAATTTCCATCGCTGTAAAAACTACAAATAATATAACTCCCATTTAAAAAACTCCATTCATTCTATTTTGTATTTCAGCTGATGTATTCAGTATACATCATGATGCCAAAAAAATCAACAGAAAAAATGTAAGATGCAATTTTAAACAGTGAAATGCACAAAAAAGCGATAAAGCCCTTGCTGACGGTAAAATCAGCAAGGGCGAATATACAGAATGTCAAATAAGCTCTCTGTTATCAAATTATTATCACGAGATATTTGCAGGCTTGGAAAGTACTTATTTTATGGCATTTTTCAAGCTTGGATTTTTACTTCCCCTCGCTCCTTTTATTATTATAATTTTTTAAAAATTTTCAATGATTTTTATCAATTTATTTAACTTCACACATTAGCTTTAACCTTTGTGCTTCATTTGCAGAAAATCCCTGTTTTTCGTAAAATGGTATTTTATCAGGCATGGCACACAATTCTACAAAAATGGTTGTTCCTTTAATGCCGTGATCTCTGACAAACTTCATAAGTTCATCAATCAGCATTTTTCCGATGCCTTTATGCTGATATTCAGGTTTTACAACAACATCTTTGATGTAGTAATTCAGACCCATATCACCAATCATTCTTGCCATTGCTACAATTTCTTGTCCATCAAAGACAGAGATTCTAAATAATGTATTCTGCATGGCAAGTGCAGTCTGTTCTAAAGACGGCGCACCATCCCATACACTTTTCCACAGGTAAATAAATTCCTCTGCACTGAGTTCATTGTATTTTACAGTTAAATGATTCATAAATTATCTATTCAGACAAGTCCATCTTAACCCACCGTCTAAAGCCGATGGGATAGGATTGACTGTTCTTCAAATTCCTCTCTAATTTCTTAAATTTCTTATTCCCACTCAATCGTTGCTGGCGGTTTTGTCGTCACATCATAGACAATACGATTCACACTCTTAACTTCATTGACAATTCTGCTTGCCACAACACCAAGTGTATCATACGGAATTTTTGCAAAATCTGCTGTCATGAAATCACTCGTTGTCACAGCACGGAGTGCAACGGTATAATCATATGTTCTGCTGTCACCCATGACACCAACGGAACGCATGTTCGTAAGCACTGCAAAATACTGATTGATCTCACGATCCAATCCAGCTTCTGCGAGTTCCTGACGGAAGATAAAATCTGCTTCCTGGAGGATCTCAATTTTTTCTTCTGTAATATCGCCGATAATCCGGATGGCAAGACCTGGACCAGGGAACGGCTGTCTCCAGACGAGAACGGGAGATAATCCTAATTCTGTACCGAGCTTTCTGACTTCATCTTTGAAAAGCATTCTCAGTGGTTCTATGATCTCCTTGAAATCCACACAGCTTGGCAGTCCGCCGACATTGTGATGAGATTTAATCACAGCAGCATCACCTACGCCGCTCTCGATCACATCCGGATAGATTGTACCCTGTACGAGATAATCCACTGCACCAATTTTTTTGGCTTCCTGCTCAAACACACGAATAAATTCTTCACCTATGATTTTACGTTTTTTCTCTGGTTCAGAAATGCCCTTTAATTTGGATAAAAACTGATCTTTTGCATTGACACGGATAAAATTCATACCGGAATTTGCAAAAGCCTGTTCTACTTCATCGCCCTCATTCTTACGCATCAAACCATGATCCACAAAAATGCAGGTTAATTGACTGCCTACAGCTTTTGCAAGCAGAGCCGCCGCAACGGAGCTGTCCACACCGCCGGAGAGTGCAAGCAAGACTTTGCCATCGCCGACTTTGGAACGAATTTCTGCAATCGCCGTTTTCGCATAGCCTGCCATTGTCCAGTCACCGACACAGCCGCAGACATTCTTAACAAAGCTGTCAATCATGCCTTGTCCTGCAAAAGTATGATTCACTTCAGGATGAAACTGTACAGCATAGCATTTTTTCTCCGGATTTTCAAAAGCCGCTGCCGGACAGTCCGCAGTATGGGCAGTAATTCGGAATCCATCTGGAACTTTTGAAACATAATCTGTGTGGCTCATCCAGGAGGGAGCTTTTGCCGGAAGATCAATACCGCCAAAAAGAACGCTGGAATGGTCGTAATGCGTATCCGTTTTGCCGTATTCCGAAGTTTCACAGGGAGAAACAGTACCGCCGAGCGTGTAAGCCATCAGCTGTGCGCCGTAGCAGATACCCAGAATCGGAATATCTAAATCAAAAATCTTTTCCGTAATATGAGGGGATTTTTCATCATAGACGCTGTTTGGTCCTCCGGTGAAGATAATCCCCTTGGGATTAAGAGCTTTCAGCTCTTCGATAGAAGTCTTGTAGCTTTTCACTTCGCAATAAACGCCACACTCACGGACTCTGCGAGCGATCAGCTGATTATACTGACCGCCGAAATCAAGAACAATCACTAATTGATGTGCCATAAATTTTTTCTCCTTATTCATTAGAATTGCTTAAAATTAGAAATAAAATGCATCTCATGCATGTTCCAATAATAGCCTCTCATCACAATATTCACAGACCAAAGTAGATCCTTTGCCGAGAAAGCTCTTGGGAAGATAATTCTCCTGGTGGGTAATGCATTTCGGATTTTTGCAAGAAATACCCTTATGCAGATCGCCGGCTAATAATTCCGTCTTCGCTGTACTCTGGAGCATTGTCAGAATTAGCGACATGCGAACATACATACCATACTTTGCCTGTTTAAAATACAATGCCCTGGAATCATCATCCACAGCAACTTCAATTTCATCCACCCTCGGCAAAGGATGTAGAACGATCATATCCGGACGGGCAAGCTGCATTTTCTTGGATGTCAAGATATATGTATCTTTCTGTGCAAGATATTCTTCCTGACTTGCAAAGCGTTCTCTCTGTATTCTGGTCATGTAAAGCATATCCAGCTTGGGGATTGCCTCTTCCAGACTCTCGGTTTCTTCGTAAGTACCACCGTTGGCACGGATGGTACTTTTAATATAAGACGGCATTTTCAGTTCCTTGGTGGAAATCATAATAAAATGATTATTCTCATAACAGCTCATCGCCTTACAAAGAGAATGAACTGTTCTGCCGTTCAGCAGATCGCCACACAAGCCAATTGTCAAATCAGAAAGCCGTTTCTTTTCCACCTTGAGCGTTAATAAATCCGTGAGCGTTTGAGTGGGATGCAGATGACCGCCGTCTCCGGCATTGATCACCGGACAATCGGCTGTGAGAGCAGCAGCCTTAGCAGCTCCGACAGTGGGGTGACGGATAACCAACACATCCGAATAACCGCTGACGATCTTGGTTGTATCTTTCAGGTTCTCTCCTTTGGCAACAGAAGAAGTCTGCGGATTGTCAAAGCCGATAATTGTTCCGCCTAATCGAAGCATAGCTGTCTGGAATGACATTTGTGTACGGGTAGAGGGTTCATAAAATAACGTCCCCATAATTTTGCCTTTACAGCTATTAGCATAAAGAGCGGGATTTTTCATAATTTCTTCTGCCTGTTTCAATAGACCATTCCACCATGAAATAGGGTGGTCATTCAGGTCAATTAAATGCGGATAGTCAGAAAACATAAATATAGTATCCTCCTGTTTTTATTTTGGCTCTGTTAGACTAGAATTTGGAATATTCATAGTCTTAAGGAAAACCAGAATTTTTATAACTTATATTATTAAAAAGTTATTTTCTTTTTTTCATTATACAGGTTACAACAAATGCAATTACTGATACAATTCCAAATCCAACAGTG
>CAMWOX010000186.1 GCA_947175975.1 uncultured Ruminococcus sp. | reverse complement strand
ATCCTGTCTATGATGAAACATTAAATTATGCTGAACAAGAAACAGCATTTGAAAAGATCATCTCTGCAATCAAGGCAATCCGGAATACCCGGACAGAACTTAATGTACCACCGTCCGTGAAAGCAAAATTATACATTGAAACGCACGAAATTGAATTATTCCGGAACGCAGAATTGTTCTTCCAGAAATTAGCCTCTGCGTCCGAGATCGAAGTCAGTGAAAACTTTGTCATTCCGGATTCTGCCAATGCTGTCACAGATTCTGCAAGAATTTTTATTCCAATGGATCAGCTTGTAGACAAACAGAAAGAGCTGACAAGACTTGCCAAAGAGCAGGAAAAAGTCCAGAAAGATATTGATTTTCTGAGCAAGAAATTAAATAATGCCGGATTTCTGGCAAAAGCACCTGAAAATCTGGTGAAAGCCGAACAAGAAAAGCTTACCAAGGCACAGGAAAAAATGAATAAAATCCTGCAATCTATCAAAGCTTACAGCTAAGGGAAAATACTATGACATATGAACAGGCAATGCAGAATATTCAGAAATTCAGCAAAAGCGGTACTCCAGTCAAAAATCTGGACAGGATCGCAAATTTACTGGATCTTCTGGGTAATCCGCAGAAAAATCTAAAAATAATTCATATTGCAGGTACAAACGGCAAGGGATCTGTTGCAGAATATCTCACAGATATTCTGCAATCTGCCGGATTCCGTACAGGAACGTTCACATCCCCCTACATCCGGGAATATGCCGACAGAATCCGAATCAATTCCCGGAATATTCCGGAAGATGCGATTTGCAGACATTGTCAGAAAATCATGTCTGTAAATCCCGATCCGGCTTGTTCGCAGTTTGAAATCACACTTGCAATGGCATTTCTGTATTTTCAGGAAGAAAAAACAGATCTTGTTATTCTGGAAACGGGCATCGGCGGTCTGCTGGATGCAACGAATATCATAGAAAAGCCGCTTGTGAGCGTTCTGACTTCTGTATCCAGAGATCACATGCAGATTCTGGGCAATACGATTGAAGAAATTGCCATGCACAAAGCCGGCATTATCAAAGAAGGCTGTCCCGTTGTGATTTCACCCAATAATAAAGCTGAGAAAATTTTCCGTCAGACAGCAGCAGAAAAACATTGTGAAATATTCACGCCTGACGAATCCTTCTGTGACAGAAAAGAGACCGGTTTAGAAGGATGTCGTTTCGGATATCAGGATACTGTCTATCAGACGAAAATGGGAGGTATGCACCAAATTGACAACGCTCTGACTGCTCTGGAAGTGATAAAAGTGTTAAATCAGAACTGTCATTATCACATTCCGGCAGAAATTGCACAGAAAGCCATGGCTGAAACAATCGTTCCGGCAAGAATCCAGATTCTACAAACAAATCCCTTAGTGATCCTGGACGGCGGTCATAATGCGGATGGAATCGGCGTCCTGACGGATCTTCTCAGCGAAAGCGGCATATCCTCCTGGATCGGTATCTGCGGCATGACAGATACGAAAGATGCCGATGCGGCGGCATTCCAACTGGCACTTATTTTAAGCAAAGTGCTTTGCGTGGATGGATTTTCTTCTAATTCCCTCCAAAAAGAACAGCTCCGGGATGCTTTTGTAAAACAACATGCAATGGCATCTGTCACAGAACTGGAAAAAGCACTCCCCTATGCAATCCGTTGGGCAAAAGGCTCACACGGTGGTGTCGTGATCTGTGGATCTTTATATCTGGCAAGCTGGTATTTGAATCAGAACCAAGTCCCCAGTGTATAAGTTGAAATATGGAATTTCTGATTAGTGCAATTGTGATTATCGTCCTGCTTCTGATCCTGGGCGTTGATCCCATGATGATCCTGCTAGGCGGTATCTGGATTGTAGAAATATTTTTTATTTTCATGGCTGTGTTTTTTGTTGTCAGTTTGATTCTGTTATTTTTAACAAAGAAAACAAAAGGCGAATTTCTCCGGATTGATCCGAATGAAAGAATCGGCACACATGCTGTCTATCAGATTCAAGGCGAAGAATACAATAATTCGTTTCCTGCTGAGATCATGTTTACAGATAAAATTTACAAAACTGGAAAAACCGTCACTGTCTGGCAAAGGAACGGCAAAAAACTAAAATTGCTGTTCGACTGGTATAGTATTATCGTCATTGGGACAGGATTACCAGTGTTTACAGCTCTTGCAATCGCCCTGGGATCTTTCCTGAAAGAAATCGCTCCGTATCTAAAAAGTTGATACACAAAAGAAAGGCAGATAATTTTAATTATGAAAATCAAACAAGTGCTTATGAGCATGTTCCATGGATTCTGCATGGCATTAGCTGACAGCGTCCCCGGTGTTTCTGGTGGTACTGTCGCATTTCTCATGGGATTCTATGATAACTTTATCGGCTCGTTGAATGACCTGATGACCGGAAAAATGGAAGATAAGAAAAAAGCTCTTGTCTATCTGATTAAGCTTGGTGCAGGCTGGGCAGTTGGCATGATTGCATCCATTTTAGTGCTGACATCCGTTTTTGAATCGCATATCTATCAGATTTCCTCGCTGTTTATCGGATTTATCCTGTTTGCGATTCCTGTTGTGATCTATGAAGAACGGGAATGCTTAAAGCAAAAGCCATGGACAGCATTCATGATCCTGATCGGAGCAGTCGGTGTTTCCGCATTGACTTATTTTACAGTCGGCAGCAGCAACAACATTGTGTCACTTGACAATCCTGGCATCGGCACATATTTTTATGTATTCATCGCCGGAGCAATTGCCATCTGCGCCATGGTTCTTCCCGGAATTTCTGGCTCTACACTATTGCTGATCTTCGGACTGTATATTTCCGTAATTAATGCGATCAAGGCAACACTCACTTTGGATCTCCAATATATTCCGATTCTGTTTGTATTTGGCATCGGCGTGATCACAGGAATCGTTTCCATCGTTCGATTGATCCGAATTGCTCTTGAAAAATGGAGAAGTGCAACAATTTTCTTTATCCTGGGCATGATGATCGGTTCAATCTATTCCGTAATCATGGGACCTACCACATTGACAGATGAAAATAAAATGTCTCTTGGATTAGATCCCATGAGTTTTTCCACATTTCATATTGTATTCTTCCTGGTCGGTGGTGCAATTATCATAGGAATGCAGTTTTTAGGAATGGCAAAAAAGAATACAGAAGAAATTTCTCAGAAGCAGTAATCAAAAAATAATAAAAAACAACAGGACGATCCTTTTCGGTTCGTCCTGTTTTTGGTTGATTTCAGTGATTATCTATAATCATAATATATGTAAAGACAATACTCGGAAGCAGCACAATAACTGCATTCCGGATCATCTTTTGTTTGATTCTCTTCCATTGCTTGTCCGTAATGGTGCTAACTCTTGGAATATTAAAAATATCTAGTACCAGCATTGCCGATAAAAAGATAAAATAGCAATTCACAATAAATAAATATGCCGCACCGGATAACATCCCCCATTCTCCGTGCGCAATGGAATAGCCACAGGTACACACCGGCGGCATCAATGCGGTTGCAATTGCCACACCAGGAATGATATTATTTGCCTTTTCCTGTCGTGTATTACCGATAATTCCTGCAAATCCGCCGGCTGTTGCGATGATTACATCATAGAAACTCGGCTGTGTCCGGGCTAATAATTCCGAACTGGGAGCATTGATCGGCGATAACAGAAAATAAACAATCGAAACAAGCAGACTGATTACTAACTGGATGATAAAGCCGTAAATATTTCTTCTTAACTGATTGGCATCCGCAGAAGCCACACCGTATGCCATTGCCAGGAGACTTCCCATCAAAGGCGAAATCAGCATTGCACCAATGATCACTGCTGTTGAACCTGTATTCAATCCCACGGAGGCAATCAGAATGGCACAGATCAGGATGCACATATTCGTGCCAGTAACCCTGCCGCCGCTGATAATTCTATTTCGGATTTCTTCATGGGATGCGGTATCTTCTGCAAGATGGAATGCTCTTTGCAGAGCCTGTTTAAATTCATTCATAAGAAAAATATTTCCTCCTTTGGTCCTATTGAAATATCAATTAATAGGAAGACC
>CAMWOX010000185.1 GCA_947175975.1 uncultured Ruminococcus sp. | reverse complement strand
AAGGAAAAGCCTTTTCTGCAAATCGGCAGTCTGGATATTATGCATCTCCGGTTTATTGAAAATGACGGTTCTGCATTCAGCAGTTTTTCCGGGCAGACAGTGTTTCTGTTGATTGTCTCTGTAATTGGGATTTTGATTTGCAGTTATGTATTAATCCGTCATGGCAAAAAGAACAGGTTATTATATACCAGTCTGGTGATGGTACTCGGCGGAGCGATTGGGAATATGATTGACAGAATTTTTCGGGACGGATGTGTAATCGATTATCTGGATTTGCAGTTATTTAATTTTGCAGTATTTAATTTTGCGGATTGTTTTGTGACGGTTGGGACAGTGCTGTTATTGGTTTATATTCTGTTTTTTATGGATTCTTTAGAAAAACAGGAAACACGGGGGAATCAGTATGGAGAATAGAATTTTGATTTTCCCGGCAGAATTTGATGGCGAAAGACTGGATAAATGGCTTGCATCTCAGGAATTGGGCTTGACAAGAACGGCTGTTCAGGAACTCATGCAAAATGGAAATGTTCTTGTGAATCAGAAAGCGATTTCTAAGAATTATAAAGCCCGGAAACAGGATGAAATCTGTATTTTGATTCCGCCACCGCAGGAATTGCAGATTACAGCACAGAAAATAGATCTTGATATTGTCTATGAAGACGAAGATTTACTGGTTGTCAATAAGCCGCAAGGCATGGTTGTGCATCCGGCTGCCGGAAATTATGAAAATACGCTTGTGAATGCGTTATTATATCATTGTAAAGATAGTTTATCTGGAATCAACGGTGTGATCCGTCCTGGTATTGTGCATAGAATTGATAAAAATACAAGCGGTTTGTTGATTGTCGCCAAAAATGACACGGCACATCAGGGACTGGCAGAGCAGATTAAAGTGCATAGTTTTACGAGAGAATATGAAGCGATTGCAGTCGGAAAATTCTGGGAGAAATCGGGCAGAATTGATGCTCCTATCGGCAGAAGTGTTTCAGACAGAAAGAAAATGTGTGTGACGGAGAAAAATTCTAAATCAGCGGTTACGAATTATGAGATTCTGGAACAGTTTTCTGATACAGCGCATGTGAAATTAATTCTGGAAACCGGAAGAACACACCAGATCCGGGTGCATCTTGCCTATCTGCATCATCCTGTTTATGGGGATGATGTTTATGGAAAGGCAATCAAAGGTCTTGCCGGGCAGTGTTTACATGCTCGAAAGATTGGCTTTGTTCACCCCCGGACGGAGGCATATCTGGAATTTGAACGACCTGCACCGGAATATTTTCAAAAATTACTGGAAAAATTCAGAAGGATGGGATAAAATCATGATGAGAGAGAATACAATTTCTGATCTCTGTATTATCACGGATCTGGACGGAACATTTCTGCCGCATAGTAAGATGCCTATGGAGAGAGATCTGCTTGCAGTCAAAGCATTTGAAAAATCCGGCGGCATGTTTACGATTGCGACCGGAAGAACTGTCCAGGCTTGTCAGAATTATCTGGATCTGCTGGAACTGAAACATCCTGTGATTGTTTTTAACGGTGCAATGATTTATCATCCGGAATCCGGAGCAATGCCGTTTCTGAAAATTCTCCCGGAACAGGCAAAACAGATGACGGAAACCGTTCTCCAGGAAATGCCGCATGTCGGAATCGAGGTACTCTGCGAGCGTCAGACCTGGGTTATTCATAATACACCAATCGAACAGGAACATGTCAAAGTTTGTAACATTATCCCGGAATATGGAAATGTCCGGGATGTGCAGGGGAAATGGCTCAAAGTGCTGTTTTCCATGTCACCGAAGGATATGCCGGCATTTGTGAAGTATATTGCAGGGAAAAATTATCAGAATCAGGTGGATTTTGTCGGTTCAGACAAGAAATTTTATGAGATGCTCCCGACAGGTGTATCAAAAGGCAGTGCGCTGACTGCTTACAAGGAATTATTTCCAGATCGGAAATATATTGCAGTCGGAGATTATTACAATGATCTGGCGATGCTGGAAGCGGCAGATTTTGCAGTCTGTCCAGCAAATGCGGTGGATTCCGTCAAGGCAGTTTCTGATCTGGTTCTCACAAGAACCTGTGAACAAGGCGCAATGGAAGAACTGATTTCCGGGATTTTGTCCGGGGAAATCATGATCTGATTATTTAGTAATTTGAATTATTATTTGGAGGTTTTTTTATGGACGAGACGACAAAGAAACAGCTCCGGAAAATGGCTGTCAATGTCCGGAAAGGCATTCTGACGGGGACGTTTCATGCGAAATCAGGACACCCCGGCGGTTCGCTCTCTGTGGCAGATTTACTGGTGTATCTGTATGAATGTAAAATGCATGTAGATCCGAGGAATCCCGAAGATCCGGATCGTGACAGACTGGTACTGTCCAAAGGGCATACTGCACCGGCTCTGTATGCTGTACTGGCAGAAAAAGGTTTCTTTGACAAGTCAGAATTAGAAAAATTACGGCATATCGGTGCAATGCTCCAGGGACATCCCTGCATCCAGACACCGGGAATTGATATGTCCAGTGGTTCACTCGGACAGGGAATCTCTGCGGCATGTGGCATGGCACTTGCCGGAAAATTAAATCAGAAATCCTATCATGTCTATACAGTTCTGGGGGACGGCGAAATCCAGGAAGGACAAGTCTGGGAAGCGGCAATGTTTGCAGCACACTATCAATTAGAGAACTTGACAGCAATTATTGATAATAACGGCTTGCAGATCGATGGAAAAATTACGGAAGTCTGCTCGCCTGAGCCGATTGATGAGAAATTCCGGGCGTTCGGCTGGCATGTGATTGTGATAGAGAATGCACATGATTTTGATCAGCTCGAACAGGCTTTTGCGGAAGCAGAGCAGATTACCGGAAAACCGGTTGCTATTATCCAGAAAAGTATCAAGGGAAAAGGCGTTTCGTTCATGGAAAATCAGGTTTCCTGGCATGGTGCTGCGCCCAATGCACAGCAATATGAACAGGCAATGCAGGAATTAGAAGCAGCTCTTGCGGAATTGGAGGATTAATCATGGCTGATGTGAAGAAAAAGGCGACCAGAGAGAGCTATGGTGAGGCTCTGACGGAACTTGCTGAAACATATCCGAATCTGGTAGTACTGGATGCGGATTTGGCAGCTGCGACAAAGACAGGGATTTTCAAAAAAGCCTATCCGGAACGTTTCTTTGACTGCGGAATCGCAGAAGAGAATATGATGGGCGTTGCGGCAGGACTGGCGGCATCCGGGATGATTCCGTTCGCTAGCACATTTGCCATGTTTGCCGCAGGCAGGGCATATGAGATTGTCCGCAATTCGATTGGCTATCCGCATTTGAATGTGAAAATCGGTGCAACTCATGCAGGTATTTCCGTTGGAGAGGACGGTGCGACACACCAATGCAATGAAGATATTGCCCTGATGCGGACGATCCCCGGCATGACAGTCATTGTGCCGTGTGATGATGTAGAGGCAAAAGCGGCGGTAGCGGCAGCGGTTCAGTACCAAGGACCTGTCTATATGCGGTTTGGCAGGCTTGCCGTTCCGGTTCTGAATGATCCGGCAGAGTACAAATTCCAGTGGGGCAAAGGAGTCACGCTCCGAGACGGCGAGGATCTTACGATTGTTGCAACTGGTCTGATGGTTGCAGAAGCCGTGCAAGCGGCGGATTCCCTCCGGGAGCAGGGCATTTCTGCGAGGGTGATTAACATCCATACGATCAAGCCCCTGGATGAAGAAATCATCCTGAAAGCTGCTCAGGAAACAGGAAAGATCCTGACTGTTGAGGAGCATAGCATCATTGGCGGACTGGGCAGTGCCGTTGCGGAGTGTGTCTCCGGGAGCTGTCCTGTTCCGGTTGTGCGAATTGGTGTAAATGATGAATTTGGGTATTCAGGGCCTGCGGTGGATCTGCTGAAAGAATTTGGTTTATCTGCGGAGAATATTATCAATACAGCGAAGAAAATGTTGTCAATCTGATTGCAAAGCGGCATTCTGTCCTGACATGGAAACCGGGGCAGAATGCCGTTTGTTTTTATTCGTTTTTAACAAAAAATATACTTGTTTTTTTTTTTTTTTTTTTTTAGATTATTAATA
>CAMWOX010000184.1 GCA_947175975.1 uncultured Ruminococcus sp. | reverse complement strand
ATTATCTTTCAATCATCTGATCACGGTCAGGCCCAACACCGACCATGCAGACTTTGCATTCGCACAATTCTTCCAGTCTCTCGATATATTTCTGGCAGGTTTCCGGCAGCTCTTCAAAACTTCTGCATCCAGTAATATCATCATCGAAACCAGGAAATTCTTCATAGACCGGCTGACACTCTGCTAGTTCTTCCAGACTGCATGGAAAATCCCGGAGCATTGTGCCGTCTTTCTTAACATAAGCCGTGCAGATTTTCAGATTTCCGATATTACTCAGCGTGTCAAGCTTATTAATTGCCAGACCATCCAGACCATTCACACGGACAGAATGTCTTACAATCACAGCATCAAACCAGCCTGTTCTTCTGGGTCTGCCTGTTGTTGTGCCAAATTCACCGCCCCTGTTACGGATCAGTTCTCCGGTTGCATCTTCCAGTTCTGTCGGGAAAGGACCTTTGCCGACTCTGGTCGTATATGCCTTTGCCACGCCGATAATATGATCAATCATCTTAGGGCCTACGCCAGTGCCGACCGTCACGCCGCCGGACAGCGGATGGGAACTTGTGACAAACGGATATGTACCAAAATCAATATCAAGAAGTGTTGCCTGTGCGCCCTCAAACAGAATATTCTTTCCTGCTTTATATGCCTCATAAGTCAGAACAGAAACATCAGCAACATAAGGCTTGAGTCTTTCGCCATAAGCCGTATATTCTGCAATAACAGCATCCAGGTCATGTGCCTGACCGCCATAAACAGCCGTAATGATTTTATTTTTGAGATTTCCGGTTGCACGGGCTTTTTCAGCGAAAACAGTCGGATTGATCAGATCGCAGACACGGATGCCGCAGCGTTCATACTTATCCATGTAAGTAGGTCCAATACCTCTCTTAGTAGTACCAATGTCATTGCCACCCCGGAATGCTTCTGACAAACCGTCCAGTGTAATATGCCACGGCATTACCACATGCGCTCTGGGATCAATTTTCAGATTCTTTGTAGAAATTCCCCGGTTTTCCATTTCGTCCAGTTCGCCGATAAAATCCTGCGGATCCAGCACAACACCAGCACCGATCAGGCACTGTGTTTCCGGATAGAGAATACCGGAAGGCACAAGATGCAGTTTATAAGTCTCACCATTGCTTACGACAGTATGCCCGGCATTATTGCCGCCCTGTGAACGCACCACGACTTCTGCACGGGATGCCAGAATATCAATGACTTTGCCCTTGCCTTCGTCGCCCCACTGCGTTCCGATTACGATATTAGCAGACATGAAAAAACTCCTTTTTATGGAAAAAATTTTAAAATTCGGCAGATCCTGCCTTACTTTTTTCATTATAGCATATCTATTTCCATTTGTCAACCTCAGCAAAATCAAAATTATAATATTTTACGTTGCATTCTGATTGCTGTATTTCTTGACTTCTTTTTTGGTCATTGTGATTTCTTCGCCTTTGGGAAACCGGAATAAATTCTCTTCTTTTACATAGATCCAGGTTTCCACACCCGCTTGATTTTTTATACTGATCCGGTAGTTATTATTATTATCTCTTGCCGTCACAGCTGTAATCTCCGTGACTGTATAGACTGTCTCTGTGGACTGATCCAGATCATAACCGACTTTCACACCAGAGAGTCCTGCAACCAGGAATAGAATACCAAGTATAATTGTTAGAGTTTTTCCATGATTGCATAGTAATAAAAATCCCAGAACAGCAACCAACGCACCACCGATCAGAATATAGAGTCCAGTTGTCAGAGTCATGAAAAAAACCTCCTGTCAAAAAAATTTCTAAACATTTCCAGTTGCAAAATCTGATTTTTCGCATAAAATAACATCAGCAGAAAATTTCAGCTTCTGATAGAGAGTGACGGACTCTGTACTGTGCAGGGAAAGTCTTTAAAATTGCTCTCTGCACAGTCGGAATCCGGAATCCTGCTTTCAGATAGACAGAAAAGTCCCTGTTCTGAGCAGGGACTTTTTTACATCCATTCCGAATTATTCTGTCTGATCCTGCCTGTCAGAATGATGGTCAGAAGAATGCGGCATTTCTTCCTGCGGTTTGGAAAGCCCCACAGGAGTAGCCGGTTTCTGTGCTTTCTCCGGATGCGGCGGCATTTCGCCTTTCATCAGCATTTCAAATTCTTCTGCCTCGACTTTTTCATACTGAATCAGATATTGTGCAACTGTATGGAGCTGATCCATATGCTCTGTGAGAATTTTTTCTGCTTTCGCATAGCCCTCTTCCACAAAATTCCGGATTTCTGCATCAATCTCAGCAGCCACTTCATTAGAATAATTCGGCGTACTGCTGAAATCACGCCCCAGAAACGGCTCACTGTTATCATCGCCATAAACAACCGGACCAAGTTTTTCACTGAAACCATATCGTGTGATCATACTTCTTGCCGTTGCGGTTGCACGTTCCAAATCGTTGGATGCCCCAGTAGAAATATCATCCATGATTAATTTCTCAGCAACACGACCGCCCAACAGCACAATAATTTCCTCATGCATTTCCATCATGCTGTTATAAGACTTATCATGTTCCGGAAGAGACAGCGTATAGCCGCCCGCCATACCTCTGGGAATAATGGAAATCTGATGGACTTTATCCTGGTGCGGGCAATAGTACGTGCAGATGGCATGACCTGCTTCATGATAGGCTGTCAGCTTGATTTCCCGTTCTGTCTTGATTCTGGATTTCTTTTCAGGACCAGCCACGACTTTGATCATAGCTTCTGCAATATCATCATTTGTGATTGCCTTTCTGTTATACCGAGCAGCTAACAAAGCCGCCTCGTTGGCAAGATTCTCCAGGTCGGCACCTGTAAATCCGACTGTGCCCTTGGCAATATCATCCAGTTTTACATCCGGTGCAAGCGGCTTGTTCGCTGTATGCACTTTCAGAATGGCTTCTCTGCCTTTAATATCCGGATAACCGACAACGATCTGCCTGTCAAATCTGCCCGGACGCAGCAGTGCAGGATCAAGAATATCTCTTCTGTTTGTTGCTGCAATCACAATCACGCTCTCGTTGTCAGAAAAGCCGTCCATCTCGACAAGCATCTGATTCAGCGTCTGTTCACGCTCATCATGACCGCCGCCGAGTCCTGTACCTCTGTGTCTGCCGACAGCGTCAATTTCATCTATGAAGATAATCGCAGGCGAATTTCGCTTTGCTGTCTCAAATAAATCACGCACACGGGATGCACCAACACCGACAAACATCTCTACAAAATCAGATCCCGAAATCGGATAGAATGAACAGCCAGCTTCTCCGGCAATTGCTCTTGCAAGCAGTGTTTTACCAGTACCAGGAGGCCCTAATAATAACACACCCTTGGGGACTCTTGCACCAAGTGCCCTGTATTTTTCAGGGTTTTTCAGAAAATCAACGATTTCTTCCATCTCGAATTTTTCTTCTTCTGCACCGGCAACATCCTTGAACATTGCTTTTCTGCCTTCTGCCTGGTTGCGGAACTGCATCTTGCCGAAATTCGTATACTTTCCGCCGCCTGCCTGCCGCATCATAAATACAAACAGCACAACGCCCATCACCAGAATAATCAGCGTAGGCACATATGTGATCAGCCAGGAATTATCTGTAATCTTGTAATAATCCTGCTCTAATGGCTCTCTAGGATTTTTTTTGTTGTATTCCAGACGATAATTTTCTGTATCCGAGAGAAACAAGTTCACATTTGGAACAGAGTATTTCAACTCTGTGTCGTTTTTAAGAACCAGCTCCAGATCACCCGTACCGAGATCAAGCGTATAATTCTTGACTTCGAGATTATCAAAATGACTGATAATTTCCGAGTATGTGTACTCCGGCTCTTTCTCATTCATCCGTGGCAGCATGTAGGCAGCAAGAAAAATTAAAATTCCTGCAATAATCAGATACGCCGCAAGACCGCCCCTGCTTCTTTTTGGTGTCAAATACTTCAACTCCTTTTTGTAGCTTATCGCTTGTCAAAATTTTGTTTTTATCAGAATTAGCACTCCTGGAAAAAGACTGCTAACTGAATAACTTAGCATAACGCAATAACATGATAAATTCATGTGCATTCTGTGTCAGGATTGTGAACATGCAGAAACAGGAT
>CAMWOX010000183.1 GCA_947175975.1 uncultured Ruminococcus sp. | reverse complement strand
GACCCACACGTCCGGGTTCATTTGTTACTACACCGATATTCGCCGGAAGTGTTTTCTTGCCATCAAGTATAATGCCGGTTGCCATCCGTGCCAGCTGCTCTTCTGTTATGGATGGTCTGACCGTCACACGATATGTTTTGGAAACATGCTTACTGGGATGCATAATATCATTAGCAAATCTGCCATCATTCGTGAGTAACAGCAACCCCTCCGAATTTCTGTCCAGTCTGCCGATCGGATAGACTCTCTCCTCGACATCTTCCAGCAGATCCATCACACATCGCCTGTCAAGCTCATCTGAAACTGTTGTCACATAACCACGGGGTTTATTCAGCATAAGATACCGCAGATTCTTCTTTCTCGGCACAACAATTTTCTGTCCGTCCACAGAAATAAGATCCTTGGGAGATGCCTTATCTCCTAACTTAACAGGACGACCATTTCTCTGAACACGTCCTGCCTGGATGAGTGCCTCTGCCTTGCGCCGGGAACAATAACCGGAATCTGCAAGAATTTTCTGTATTCTGATCAAAGCCAAAAATTACATCTCCTTTATTATAATTACTTATCATCATTTTATATTTCAAGCAGATTTCAGAAAATTTCTGAATCCTGCAAAAAATTTCTCAATCCAACTCTGTTCCGGCAATTCTGATACTTCTGCTGAACCGTCTGCCAATAACGGAACGGAACAGATTTTCCGATCCTGGTAATAATATTCCAACTCACCGAGCATATCACCATCCGCAACAGGTGCATATGCAAAGGGTGAAAGCAGAATTTTTCCTGTGATGTCTGTGAAATCCTGTCCGACTGCCCCAATCACCACAGGATCTTGAATTTTCAATGGAATGCTTTTTCTGGTACTGCCTACAAGTTCCTGTTCTATTTCCGGAACTTGCAGTTCCACCGGATGAATCTGTGAAAAGCCATAATCATATAATTTCATGTGATCGTTCCAGTCATCCCTGTCATTGAGCGTCACACAGATCAGAATCATATTATCACGTTCACAGGCGGATACCAGACATCGTCCAGCTTCGTCCGTGAATCCTGTCTTAACACCGATTACACCGTCATACATGCGTAATAATTTATTAGAATTATATAATGTCCTGGCATAAGGCGGATTGCCAAAATTCACAGTTGCCTGTGCCTGGGAACAAATTTCCCGGAACAGATCATTCTGTAATGCTTCTCTTGTCAGCAATGCCATATCATACGCAGAAGAGCCGTGTCCTGTTCCCTCCAGACCGGATGGTGTGACAAAGCAGGTTCTTGTCATGCCAATTTCCTTGGCACGTTCATTCATGAGCTTTGCAAATTCCGGAATACTTCCAGCAACGGCAACCGCAGACGCATTTGCCGCATCATTACCAGACGGCAGGAGCATTCCATAGCACAAAGCTCTCTTGGTAACTATATCATTTTCCTGCAAGCCCATAGAAGAACCTTCTACATGAATTGCCTGGTTATCCACCTGAAATTCTGTATCAAGATCCCCACTTTCGATTGTCAGCAGTGTTGTCATGATCTTCGTTGTACTTGCCATAGGCAGTTTTTCCTGTGCATTCTGTTCAAATAAAATTCTTCCAGTAGCGGCTTCTATCAGAATACATGCTTTCGCCGAAGTAGTCAGTTTTTCCGCAGAAACATGCCACTCCGGTACAACACAGAATATCATGCATAAAGCCGTACAGATTCCGATTAATTTTTTGGATTTTATCAGTAAATTTTTCATGATGGATCCGCCCTCCCGACAACAGTCAATTCTCATGTTATCGTATGCGGACAAATCTTCCGTTATGCGTTGTCGGAATCCTCTTCCGGGATTTCCTGATTATCAGAATCTGTTTCTTTTTTGCCTTTTTTCTTATCTTTGCCCTTGGAAATCATATCACTGATTTTATCCACCATTTCGGGCAGTTTTTCCAATAATACATTACCCTTATCAGCATCCATTGTCATCTGCATCAGCTTTACATTGCCGTCCTTGACGACCAGAAAACCGATCGGCTTGACACTCATGCCGCCGCCTGATCCGCCTGCAAAATATTCTTTGTTGGTACGAGTCGGCAGGTCTGAGCCGCCTGTCGCAAACCCGACAGATACTTTTGAAACTGGAATTACTGTTGTACCATCTCCGCACAGAATCGGACTGCCGATCATTGTATCAGAATCAATCAGACCTTTGATTTTATCCATACTCGTGCCAACAAATTGATGAATGACATGCTCACTCATAGAAAACGATTCCCCTCTCTCGATAAATAACAGAATAATTATAATTTTTCACCGGAAACTGCCGTTTTTACTTTGTGCTTGTCCCAGAAATATACTAGCAGGAAATAAATTACTGCCAGAATTGTTTTGCCGACATGAATCTGAAACGAGAATTTAAAATAATAACTGCTTTCATCCTGCGTGAAATCACAAAAAATCCTGATTTCTTTTCTTTTGACTGTGATTTTTGTACCAACCTGGGCAAGCAGATTCTGGATTGCTGCCTGCATAAGACCATAATTCCTGGCACACTCATAGGCATCTTCTCCGCCGATTGTGATATTCGTCCGGATGTCACACCATTTTGCAGCCCATGCGAGTGACCGAAATGTCCCGGGAACAGCCGCACAGGCACTCCCTGCCATATCCATTGCAGAAACAAATTTTTGCAAAGATTTCAGAATCTGATCCATTCTAAAATTTTGCTTTTTTTCTGGTGTCGGTTCTGATTCTGATTTTTTTTGAAAATCCATTTCAGGTTTTTGATCCTGCATGATATCTGCTTCTTTTTCAGTTTCTCTATTTTGAGTATCGGCATCTCCGACTTTTGATTTTTTCTGTATCTTCCTGGCTTTTCTAGTCATTTTTTTCCGGGATTTTTTTTCTTTTTTCTGGAACGGCAGAATCTGAAATCCGAAATAGCGCACACTCCAGGTAAATTTCTCATCCCAGAAACTGATTTTCACCACAATACTTGACAGACAGACAATCAAGCACAAGACCAAAAGAAGTAAAAGACTGTACAGCAAAATTTTCAGAATGATCTCCAAAATTATCATGCTGTCACATCCTGTTCTGAAATCTCACCTGTAAAATCTTCCTGCTGGGTCTGCTTCGGTTCAGGGAGATCCTTCAGAGAATGCAGTCCGAATACACGCAGAAATACATTTGTTGTCCGGTATGCGATCGGATGCCCCGGCACATCAATTCTTCCTGCTTCTTCCAGCAGTCCCTTATCCAAGAGTGCGTTTACGATCGAGGAACTATCGACACCACGGACACGCCCGACAAAGCCCTTGCTGACTGGCTGATTGTATGCAATAATCGTCAATACTTCCATTGCCGCATTGGAAAGCGGCTGCATCCGTTTTGTTTCAAGAGCCGTTCGAATCACAGGTGCATACTCTGGTTTTGTGCTGATCTGCACTGTATGCTCAAGATGCAAAATCTGCAAAGCACTATTACTTTTTTTATAACGATCCTGCAAATCATCCAGGACAGAAACAGCATCCCGTTCAAGGATTCCCAATGTCTGTGCAATTCTGGAAATTTCAACAGGTTCACCTGCGGAGAAAAGAATCGCCTCTGTCATGGCAGAAAATTTTTCTTGTTCTGTCATAGCATATCACCTGCTTTCCGAGATTTCTGATACTCTTCGCAAAGTGTCAGTACAGTATTATCTTCATTGAGTGCCGTCCTGCCGAATTTCGTCAGCTCCAGTACAGCAAGAAATACTGCCACTCTGGAAGAACGATCTGTTAAACCCTCATAAAGTGAACAGACACTGACAGATCTGCCGTCATAAAGCTGTCTTAATACAAAAATAATTTTGGAGAAAACAGAAACTGTTTTCTTCTGTTTGACAGTGTCCGTAATTTTTTCTGCCAGATTTTCAGTTTTTTTCTCTGCAATAATTCTCTGATAAACACCTGTTTTACAAATCTGTGCATAACATTGTGCCAACTGATCCGGAGAATGTGTTAAAGAATAGTCCTGCCTGACTTTTGGCAGTCTCATAGGCTTTCTTACAAAAATATCATCCGTGAAGCGATTCTGCAACTGCAATGCCGCCGCCTGTGCGATGGCATACTCGATGAGTGTACCTTGCAG
>CAMWOX010000182.1 GCA_947175975.1 uncultured Ruminococcus sp. | reverse complement strand
CACACGAAGCAATCTCATTGGACGGCAATGTTTTCTCCAGTGAGCCGATTGTGAGACGGACTGTCATGGACTTCTTGCCTGTCGGAATCTGCTTCCCCTTGTATTCTTCTACAAATTCGCAGGATTGCAGGAAATTCCCTGGCTTTTTCTTGGATAAGATCACTTCGGAAATCTGCTCCCATGTGATCCCGGCATCTACCAGCATAGACAGATCATAAGCAATCATAGGATATTCCGGCAGATGGGTAAAGCTATTTGTCCGGGAGGTGAATGGCTGTAATAATTCTTCGTCGATCTCAAACAGCATGACAGCACTGTTTTTAATTCCGGCAGCCAGTGCGGATTTTTTGGATAATAATGCAAATTCACCGACCTGGATTTCTCCTCGATAAATATTCAGCCAGACAGTATCGTCCGCCCAGATCGGCTTTGTCACCTGCCGAAATTCCAGACTTTCCATATGGACATATCTTGCCATATTCTCCAGAACGCCTTTGGATTCCCGGAATAAGCCGGAAATCTTCTTGTAATCGCCCACAAATGCGCCGCCGATGTGTTTTCTCTGTTCCGGCAAAGATTCCGTAGGATCATAGTCAGAATGATAATTTTTGTTGAAAAATACCCTTGCACCCTCAAAGATCGAAAATTCTGTATAATATCGCAGATTTTCCGAAACAGCCTTGACCAGATTCGGCAGGAGCGAAGAACGAATGTATTTTTCTGTCGGAGACGGCGGTGTGGAAATCGCAAGCATCTGTGCCGTATCCTGAGACAATGCCTGGATCTCGTGATCATCCATCCAAGGATAAGTAAATACTTCCTGCATACCGCAACGGAATGCGAGATATTCTTTGATCCGGCGTTCCAGATCAATGTCTAACTGATTAATTGCACCATCAAAGGAAGTAGTGATCACTTCGCCCTGGAAGTTTTCATAGCCGTACATTCTGGCAACTTCTTCCATAATATCATCTTTGATTGCAATATCCCCAGTAGAACGCCATGTCGGAGCGATCACATGCATCAGATCTCCGGAAAAATCAACGGTAAAGCCCAGTCTCCCGAGCAGATCGGATAACTGTTCCTGTGTGAAATCCGTCCCCAGTCTGTGAGAAAGCCAGCTGACAGGGACATCAATTTCTTTGCGGCTTGTCTGACTGGGATAATTATCTGTGAATGCTTTGATTTCCAGTTCCGGATAAATTTCACGGAACAAGGAAATTGCCATAGAAACCGCCTGATCACAGCGGTCTGTATCAATCGCTTTTTCATATCTGGCAGACGCTTCCGTACGATTTTCATAGCGCAGAGCCGTCCTGCGGATGCCGGATGCTTCAAAATTCGCTACTTCCAGAATCACTCTGTTTGTTGTTTCCAGAACAGAATCCTTTGCACCGCCCATGACACCTGCGAGAGCAACAGCACTCTCAGAATCTGCAATCACAAGATCATCTTCTGTGAGAACTAATTTTTTATCATTCAGTAATATTAATTCTTCCTGATTTGTGGCATGTCTGACTGTGATACTGCCTGTAATCTGATCTGCATCAAATGCATGTGTCGGCTGACCAGTTGCCAACATGACATAATTCGTAATATCGACTAATGCATTGATGGGACGCATACCGACTTTCCAGATCCGGCACTGCATCTGGTAGGGAGACGGCTTGACAGAAAGATTTTCTATTTCTGCCCCAATATAACGACTGCATCTCTCGGAATCCTGAATTGCAATCTCCATTGCCGGAATACCGGACGGATCAAATGCCGGAATTTCTTTCAATGGGAGCTGATACAGTGCCGCAATTTCTCTGGCAATGCCGTAATGTCCCCACAGATCCGGACGGTTTGTCATGGATTTGTTATCAATTTCGAGAATCACATCATTCAGATCAAGAGCATCCGCAAGAGGTGTTCCTGCTGGAACAGCAAAAGCCGACAGATCTGTAATTTCTGATTCTGCACCTGCCGGAAACAGATCTGCAAGACCAATCTCAGAAGACGCACAGATCATACCGAAACTTGCTACACCACGGAGCTTTGCATTCTTGATCACAACCGGCTCGCCCTCACCATGCCAACGGACAACTGCACCAGGACACGCTACAACGACACGCATTCCCGCCTGGAGATTAGAACCGCCGCAGACGATTTCTTTCACTTCGCCGTTTCCAATCTCTGTTTTGCAGATTCTTAATTTATCGGCATTCGGATGCGGCAAGACTTCCTGAATCACACCAACAATGATTTTATCAAAACTATCTGCTAATTTTTTCACATCCTCGACTTCTACGGTCGACATTGTCAGATCATAAGCCAGTTTCTTAAGATCTAAATCAGCCGGAAGTGCGACATAGTCTTTGATCCAATTCAATGATAATTTCATAATTTAAACACCCCCGGAATTATTTAAACTGCTGCAAGAATCTTAGGTCTGCACTATGGAATAATCTTACATCATCAATGCCATAACGCATCATAACAAGACGATCCAGACCGATATTGACATAGAATCCCGTGAACTCATCCGGATTCAGTCCGGCAGCTCTCAGAACATTCGGATGCGGCGTACCGCCGGGCATGATCTCGATCCAACCGACATTCTTGCAGACACTGCAACCTTTGCCGCCGCAGACCAGACAGCCCATATCAATCTCAAAACCAGGCTCTACAAACGGGAAAAAACCGATCCGCATTCTGACAGGCACATCCCTACCGAAGACTTTGGACAGTACGCTTTTGAGCATAACTTTACCAGATGCAAAGTCAATATTTTTATCAACAATTAAAGCCTCATACTGGAAAAATGCACGTTCATGTCTTGCATCTGTTGTTTCATTCCGGTAAACTCTGCCCGGATAAACAAAACGATATGGAGGCTTATGCGTCTGCATATACCGCACACTGCCTCCTGTCAAATGCGGACGCAGACAAAGCTTCTCATTGGTAGCTCCTGTGTCGTGTCCCTCCAGCCAGTAAGTATCCATGCTCTCTCTTGCCGGATGATTCTGCGGAAAATTCAGCTTATCAAACGCATATAATTCACTGGTAATATCTTCTTCTTCGTAGATCTCAAATCCCATAGACCGGAATGCGTCATTCAGATCATAGCACATCTGCGTAATCGGATGAAGCGCACCGCCTGCCGGCATTGTGCCAGGGACAGTCACATCAAAATCTGATGGAATCTCAGATGCCTTGAGTATCAGATTTTCTCTCTGTGTATCGATCAAGTCTGTGAATTTCTTTTTTAATTCATTCACAAGGCGACCAATTTCGGGACGTTCCGACTTGTCGAGTTTTGGCATCTCTTTCATGATTTCCGTCAAAGATCCCTGTTTTCCTAACAAAGAAGCCTTTACTTCCTGTAATTCTGTTTCTGTGGCGGATGCAAGAATCTTTGCTTCACCCTCGTGAAGCAGGGCATCCAGTTTTTCTCTCACAATATATTCCTCCGTTTCTGTATCCTGAAAAATCCTAATTATTATAACATAATCTGAGAGACTTGTCAAGAAATTTTATTTCTCTCTTCCGGATTAATTTTTATTATTTTTCTTCAGATATTCGTTCCAGTTTCCACGCACCCAACCCGGCACACCCATATCTGTCAGCACATTTTCGGGAGATTTACTGCCAGGAAACGCAACCAGCTCCAGATAACGGAACACCTGTTCTGATTCTTTCGTAAGAATCTGGAATATTTTTTGATCCAGATCATAATTTTCATAAAATGGTCTGAAACGTTCTTCATAGACAGATGTTCTGTTAATCAAGCACAATTTCTGGACAAGCCGGAGTGTCCTGTTCTGGATTTCCAGTACATACTCCTGAGAGATTTCCATCTGCCGGGCAATCTCTTCCAGTGTCATGCCGTCCAGACGCTGTCTTAACACCTGGATATGCTGTTCTTTTTCGGCTGTATTATCTGCCAGGAATTTCAGAACAGGCGGATATTTCAGCGTATAGAATCCGTCACGGCTTTCGATCAGGCGATCCGCCGAGAGCATATCCTGAAGCATTTCAGACAGTATTTCCCGATCCAGAGACTATGGCAAGTTTTCAGCAATCATATTGACGGACAGACCAGACATCTGGCGTTTTCTTAACAATCCTGTGATATA
>CAMWOX010000181.1 GCA_947175975.1 uncultured Ruminococcus sp. | reverse complement strand
TAGTACAGCAGGCTCTTGCAGAAAGTCTTGAAAAATTAAATCAGGCAAATCCAAATAAAGCTGTTCTGCAATTAAAGGCTTTAGAGGCATTCGCAAAAGCTGCTGACGGCAAAGCGACTAAAATTATTATTCCCAGTGAAATTCAGAGCATTGCAGGACTTACCGCCGGAATCAAATCCATTGCAGAATCAGAAAAATAATTCAATCAGGAAGATTTTGAATGGCTGTGTGTGATGCACAGCCATTTTCATTTTGTGATCCTGATTATGAAAAAAAGCAAAACTTCTTTATTCTAACACAGAAAAGCGTTTTTGTCAAGTCCGGATTTTTTATTTTTAATTCCTAAAAAAATTTTTTTGATAAATTTTTTGGCATTTAGTTTCGTTACACTACGCTACATAACCAGAAGGCATTGCTGTGCCAGAATCCATTAGAACAGAAGTTATTTCAGCAATACTGCGTGAAAGACAGGAGACAGTTAAAAATAATCAAAAATTGGAATACTATATATTGTATTTGAGAACATTTGTTCTATATCACAGACAGCTCCTGCATTTTTATTTGTTTTTTGGGAAAAGTGCTGAAAATATCTTGTATTTATGCAAATTATATGAATTTTCAATTACTTGCTTGTGCAGATTGACAGCTTGACAATTCTGGAAATATGCTGTATACTAGTAAGTAGTACTTTCGGAGAGATACAATATATTGTAGTTTTCCAGGATCGTCCAAGTTGCAGTTTTCCTGTGATTTGATCTATAATCCTGGGAATTTTTATGGGAGATACCCTATGCTGTCTGAAAGTTTCAGAATCCAGAAAGGGAGTAATTGCAATGCTGATGTATATTATGAAACGTGACGGCAGAAAAGTTCCGTTTGATGTTGAAAAAATTGCGAACGCTGTTTTCAAGGCTGCCAAATCTGTGGGGGGATCTGATTACCAGGAGTCGCTTTCTGTTGCCGAGGAAGTGACACAGATCTGCGAAAAACAGTACCAGGATATGCCGACTGTTGAACAGATTCAGGATCTTGTCGAAAAGACATTGATTGAACGAGGACATGCACAGACCGCCAAAGCATATATCCTCTACCGGTATGAACGTACACGCTCCAGGGAAATGAAAACAAATCTTATGACTGTTCTTAATGAGCTGACATTTCATTCTGCGAAAGACAGTGACATTAAGCGTGAAAATGCCAACATTGATGGCGATACAGCAATGGGAACAATGCTCAAATATGGAAGTGTTTCTGCAAAAGAATTTTATGAGTTATATGTCCTGAAGCCAGAACATGCTAAGGCACATAAAAATGGTGATATTCATATTCATGACCTGGATTTCCTGACGCTGACAACAACCTGCTGTCAGATTGATCTTGTGAAATTATTCAGAAATGGGTTTTCTACCGGGCATGGATTTCTCAGAGAGCCAAATGATATTTCAAGCTATTCTGCACTTGCCTGCATTGCAATCCAGTCCAACCAGAATGATCAGCATGGTGGACAGAGTGTCCCTAATTTCGATTATGCCATGGCAGATGGTGTGCGTAAAACATACAGAACAAGGTATCGGCAGAATCTTGGAAAAGCACTTGAATTACTGGATTGTGTTCCGGATGGTATGAAAACAGCAGAAATCATTACGGAAACAATTTCAGAAAAATATCATCTGATTCCGAATCTTACGAATGATAATGGTTATCAGGAAAAAGAATTTGAACTGCTTTGTCTGATAGACAATATGAACCAGGAAACTGCTGTCAAAGTACAGAATTTTGCAGCGAAAAATGCCTATAAAGAAACCAACAGGGCAACTTATCAGGCAATGGAAGCTCTTGTGCATAATCTGAATACCATGAATAGCCGTGCAGGCGCACAGACACCATTCTCTTCTATTAACTATGGCACAGATACTAGTCCTGAAGGACGCATGGTAACAGAGAATATTTTGCTTGCAAATGAAGCAGGTTTAGGCAACGGCGAAACACCGATCTTTCCGATTCATATTTTCAAGATCAAAGAGGGGATTAATTATAATCCTGAAGATCCTAACTATGATTTGTTTAAGCTTGCTTGCAGAGTTTCCGCCAAAAGATTATTCCCGAATTTTTCTTTCATTGATGCGCCTTTTAATCTCCAGTATTACAAGCCGGGCGATTACCGGACGGAGATTGCCTATATGGGTTGTCGTACCCGTGTCATTGGCAACGTATATGATCCGTCAAGAGAGATCGTCACAGGCAGAGGCAATCTGAGTTTTACTTCTGTCAATCTTCCCAGACTTGCCATTGAAGCAAATCATGATCTTGACAAATTTTTCAACAGCCTGGATGACATTATGAATCTGGCAATTGATCAATTGAAGCACAGATTTGAGATCCAGTGCAAGAAAAGCGTGAAAAATTTCCCGTTCCTGATGGGGCAAGGCATCTGGATCGATTCTGAGACACTTAGTCCGGAAGAAAGCATTGCAGAAGTATTGAAACATGGTACACTTTCTGTGGGATTTATTGGACTTGCTGAGACGCTTAAATCCCTGATTGGCAAACACCATGGAGAATCCGAAGAGGCAAGGGAACTTGGCTTGCAGATTGTTACCAGAATGCGGGAACGGCTTGACCGGGAAGCCGCAGATACAGGTCTGAATTTTTCTTTGCTGGCAACTCCGGCAGAGGGTCTTTCTGGCAGATTCGTCCGTATGGATGCTGAAAAATATGGAAAAATTCCCGGTGTGACAGACAGGAGTTATTATACCAATTCATTCCATGTCCCGGTTTATCATCCAATCAGTGCATTTGAGAAAATCCAGATTGAAGCACCTTACCATGCATTAACCAATGCAGGACATATCAGTTATGTGGAACTGGACGGCGATCCATTGAAGAATCTCCCTGCATTCGAGAAAATCATTCGTTGTATGAAAGAATCAGGGATTGGCTATGGCTCAATTAATCATCCTGTTGACCGTGATCCGGTATGTGGCTATACTGGAATCATCAATGATGTATGCCCGAAGTGCGGCAGACCGGAAAGAGATCATCATCTGATCGGCTTTGAGCGAATCCGTCGCATTACTGGTTATCTGGTAGGGACTCTGGATAGATTCAATGATGCCAAACGCAGTGAAGTAGAAGACAGAGTCAAGCATAATATTTAAAATTATTATAATCAGACCTGTTCTGGTCGGAACAGGTCTGCTTTTCCGGGAGTGGTGGTTATGTTTTTACAGGTATCAGGATTAGCAAATGATTCTATCGTAGATGGTCCAGGATTCCGGTTTACAATTTTTGTCCAGGGTTGTCCGCATCGTTGTAAAGGTTGTCAGAATCCCCAGACACATTCTTTCAAAGGCGGAACGCTTATGACTACAGAAGAGATTCTTGCGAAGATCAAGTGTAATCCGTTGCTGGACGGTGTGACATTCAGTGGTGGTGAGCCGTTTTGTCAGGCACATGCTCTGGCTGAACTTGGTAAGGAAATTCATAGAATCGGCTTGAATATTATGACATACACAGGCTACACATTCGAGTATCTGTCCGCAAACAGGGATTTCAATTCCTATGGTGAATTGCTGGATGTTTCAGACTGGCTTGTAGATGGTAAGTTTATAGAATCCAAGAGAAGCTTAAATTTATTATTCCGTGGAAGCGAGAATCAGAGAATCCTGGATATTCCCAGAAGTATTGCTGCAAGACATGCGATCGGTGCAGATTTCGGGGCAGATTATGTGATGGATTATGCCTGAGAAACATTATGTGTATATCTTAGAATGTGCTGATGGAAGTTTCTATACTGGCTATACAAACAATCTGCAAAAAAGAATCCGGACGCATAATGCCGGGAAAGGTGCGAAATATACCCATTCCCGGCTTCCTGTGAAACTGGTGTATTCTGAAATTTATGAAGATAAAACCTCTGCGCTCCGCCGTGAATATGCAATTAAGCAATTCACCAGGGCGCAGAAATTATTTCTTATTCAGAATGCCAGCAGAGAGTAAAATAGATTTGGAATTACTTAAAGTATCATTTATGTATATTTATCTAAAAATTTTCAAGCAATCTTGACAGATTCTAGCATTTGCGTTATAATAATAATTAGGATGATTCTTGATGTGTGAAAATTCAAGATT
>CAMWOX010000180.1 GCA_947175975.1 uncultured Ruminococcus sp. | reverse complement strand
GAATTGCACCAGTTCAGCCAGAGGCTCGCAGACTATCACTGCCGGCTATGAATTACACATACCCCGAAGATATTCTTATTATAAACTATTGTCCGGGATTTGTCAAGTAGAAATCAAAATTTTTTCAAAATTATTCTAAAATTTCAGGATCTTCGGATTTTTCTGGTTCAGCCGGTGGCGGTGCAGGTATTGGATCATTTTCAGAGTTATCTCTGCTTGGAGGAGCTGTCACTGGCGGATCTGTTACAACAGACGGCTGTGCATCCGTTACAGCAGGAGGATCTATTACTTCTGTAACAGTTTGCGCAGGTATATCTGAAAAAGAATCCGTCAGGGGAATGTCAATTTCATCTGGTTTAGGTGCAACAGGTTGTGTTTCGACAAATTCTGGTTCTGGAATATCATACACATTATCATGATGATTATAATCATAATTTTCATTTTCAGAATTGCTTGTTTTTTTAGGCAGAATTGCATCAAACCAGGCTGTCGTTGTCGGATCTGGCTTTAATGTCGTTGTAATTGTTTCAATCGAAACTCCCCATGTAGAAAGTGTATGTGGCGGTTCTTTTGTTGTGGAAATCCATTCTTCTGCCTGTGGTCGAGTAGTAGTTGTACTGTCTGTTTCTGTTGTTATTGTAACAAGATTTGCAACCGGATCTTTTGCCTTGATCGGAAACAACATTAAAAATAGCAAAACAGATGCTGTTACAACAAGAAATGCTGAACAGGCAATTAAAATGGCTTTTGTGGAATTATGAAGTTCAGAAATCAGATGGGAAACTTGCATAACAAAACAGCTCCTTTTTATCTTTAGTTTAGACTGTTTCTTTGAAAAAATCCGGTTTAGAACAAGATCCAAGAGATATTATAGCACAAAAGAAAATATCTGTCAATGATTTTTTGGAAATTGTCGCATAAATTAATAGAATAGGATCAAGGAGCTGATCCTCTGTGAAAAATTTGTGAAAATGCTTGAATTTTTACATGTTCTATGTTATACTAACAACAGGCAGTTTTTTCTGCCCAGAAAGGAAGATGCTGTTATGCTCCAGATAAAACATATCCGGAAACAGTATGTCACAGGCGATTTGGTACAGACAGCTTTGGATGATGTATCTCTGAACTTTCGTGATAATGAATTTGTTGCCATTTTAGGTCCATCCGGTTCAGGCAAGACAACTATGCTGAATATTATCGGCGGTCTTGATCGCTATGATTCGGGTGATTTGATTATTAATGGTATTTCAACCAAACAGTACAAGGACAGGGACTGGGATTCCTACCGGAATCATACAATCGGATTTGTATTTCAGAGTTATAACCTGATTCCGCATCAGACAGTATTGTCTAATGTAGAGTTAGCATTGACAATCTCAGGTGTTTCCAAATCAGAACGCCGCAGACGTGCCAAAGCTGCTCTCGAACAAGTGGGACTCGGCAATCAGCTCCATAAAAAACCAAATCAAATGTCTGGCGGTCAGATGCAGAGAGTTGCTATTGCCCGTGCATTGGTCAACAATCCTGCAATTCTGCTTGCGGATGAACCAACAGGTGCATTGGATAGTGAAACAAGTATCCAGGTCATGGAAATGCTGAAGGAAGTCGCAAATGATCGTCTTGTTGTCATGGTCACACACAATCCGGAATTAGCAGAAGAATATGCAAACAGAATTGTTCGTGTCAAAGACGGAAAAATTCTGGAAGATTCCAATCCTGTGAAACCGGAAGAAATCAAAGAACAGGAAATACGTCATGAAAACATGGGAAAATCTTCTATGTCCATGCTCACAGCTCTGGAATTAAGTGCTAATAACCTGAAAACAAAAAAAGGACGAACACTCCTGACTTCGTTTGCCGGATCCATTGGTATTATTGGCATTGCTTTAATTTTATCGCTTTCCAATGGTGTGAATACTTATATTGAAGATCTGCAAAAAGATACTATGACAGCGTATCCGATCACGATTGATGCAAATTCGATTGATTTTTCAAGTATTATGATGAATAATATGAACACAGCTCAAAATAAGCTTGAAGGAGAAGTAGATCATAAACTGGATGGTGTCTATTCGGACGGTTCTAATCTGGAAATGGTTTCCACAGTTCAGACGAGTATCAAAAAAAATAACCTGACAGATTTCAAAAATTATCTGGATGATAAAACAAGTCCGATTCACGATTTTATCGGAGAAAATGGTATTGTTTATTATTATGACACACAATTCAGTGTGTTCAGTTATGATGAAAATGATGAACTTGTCAACACAGATGGAAGTAGTTTTTCATCTGGTTCCAACAACAGCATGAGTCAGATGATGAATATGATGCTCACAACCAATATCATGAGCAACACTCCCACAAGTTCCAATAATTTTGAAGCACTTCTGCCTGGCACAGATGGAGAATTGGTCAGCAAGGCAATTCAGGATAATTATGACCTGCTGTATGGTTCTTATCCAGATTCTTATGACGAAGTGGTTCTCGTCCTAGATAAACAGAATGAACTTCCTTTGACAGTATTATACCAACTCGGATTTTTGCCCGCAGAAGATTATAAAGACTTGATGAAAGAAATGCGGGACGGTAAGGAAATACAGGTAGATACAGAAAAACTAAGCTATTCTGAAATCTGCAACAAGACATTTTATTTAGTGCCTGCCTGTGACATGTATGCAGAACAGGAAGACGGATTGTTCCGAAAAGTGCATTTTTCCCTGGAGGAAGAAGAAAAAAATGAAATCCTGGATCATGCCATTGAATTACAGATTTCTGGTATTATTCGTCTGAATGAAGACTGCGATACATCCCTGATCAACAGTGCTGTCGGCTACACCAACGCATTGACAGAATATCTGATTGATTATACCAAAAAAAGTGATGTTGTCAAAGCCCAGAAAGATAACGAAGATCTGAATATTCTGACAGGACTGCATTTTGAAAGCAAGAGAAAAGATGAAAAAATAGAAGATGCCAAAAATTATATCTCTGATATGGGAGTTTCCGAAAAAGCCTCTATGTATCAGGCAATTTTAATGATGGAACAGCTTTCTGGCAAGAGTGCTCCAGAAGAAGAAACAACTGAAAATACAGAATCTGTTCAAAATACACCGCTTGCCGCAAAACATCGGGACAGATCTGTGAATGTAACAGGATTGCGCCATTCCGGAGGCGCATTTGTATCTCTTAGCCAGAATGAGACTGTACAGGAAATAACAACAGAAGAGATCACAGAACCTGTAACAGAAGATCCAACAGAAAATACAGGAATTGCGATTGCGGATTTCAGTATTCTGAAAACGCCTGACAGAATTTTCTATACAGTCGGCGAAGAACTGGATCTGACAGGTGGTGTGATCCATGACAGTGTTGTGATTCTGAACGAAAACGGTGAGCCGGAAATTGTGGATCAGTATTATCCGATGACAAGTGAAGAGTATACACTGGAACTTGGAAATTATGATTCTGCCGTAGCTGGCATCTATCCGATCTATCTTGTCAAACATTATATCAATACAGATGGCGAAGAAGATAGTGCAAGAGTCATGTTTTATGTTATGATCAGCGATCCGAATAGGATTCCGATGATTACAGATCCGACAGAACCGATCACGGAAACACGGGAAGAATCTGACACAGCTGTAACAGAACCTTCAACATCCGAAACCAATATCACAGATCGTTCAGATCCGACTGAACCGAAGACAGAAAATCCATTTACAATGCCGTCCATGCCCTCGCTGTCTGACATATTTCCGACATCCCCTAATACCGGAAATAATTCCAACATGTCTGATCTCATTCAGCAATATCTGCAAATGCAGAACGGCACTACAATTCCTTCTGTGGGAAACAATTCAGGCAGCATGTCTCAACAAGATCTTGCTTCTATGTATGCCGCAATGATGGGAGGAGGTTCTCAGCAGGATCTGTCTTCTATGTATGCCGCTATGATGGGGAGCGGTTCTCAGCAGGATCTTGCATCTATGTATGCATCCATGATGGGCAGTGGCACTGGCACAGAATCAGGTGTTTCTGGGAGTATGTCCCAGAAGGATCTTGCTTCTATGTATGCTGCTATGCAGAATGGTCAACTGCCAACAGAAACTACTTCTAACGGTATGTCCCAGCAAGATCTTGCATCCATGT
>CAMWOX010000179.1 GCA_947175975.1 uncultured Ruminococcus sp. | reverse complement strand
CACACATGAGAAGGTTGACTTTTTCATTAAGATTTGGTATAATATTAAGCATTAACTTGTTCATAAAAATCTGAATTTAGAGGCAGAAAGGAAAAATCATGAAAAAGGCAATTGTAATTTTCTTATCTCTGACTATGCTGTTATCAGCGAGTGCTTGCAACAGAAATACTGAAAGCAGTGAAAACACGTCCTCGGAGATCGTGCAGACCGTCGAGCCGATACAGCTTGTCAACAAAATGACGGAAACAGAGCTTTCAAGAGTGGATAAACATGAGCTTACACTTCTTGATGTGCCGGAAGAACCGACAACAGAAGCAGAACCGGCTCAGACAGAGCATAAGGTCAGTGTGGAGTTCCATACACCAAGCATTGACGAGTGGCGTGAGAATATCGAGAGCTACCGTGACCATATGACGGATGAGGAATACGAAACGGCTATGGAGAATATCAGGATTGCCGAGGAAAAAGGTGAGAATGGCGGCAGTCCTTATGCTAGGATCATTCTTGTTGATGGATATCGCGTTTCGTACGCTGTTCCATACGCTGATCCTAATTATGATGGCGGGCTGATTGCATTCACCACCTCTACAATGGATGAGAACGGTGAGCCCAAAACTGAGGAACTGTCGTTTGAATCATTTGAGGAGTATCTTGACTGGATCAGAAAAATGGATGCCGAATATGGGTATTCTGATGAGATGATTGAACAGGATGTCCTTTATGTGCAGGTTGCCAATGAAGCTCTGAAAACAGGCGATTATGAGGTTTTACCTGAAGGCACAATCAATACAGAGGATCCCTCGCTGTATTTGTGGTATGAGGAAGAGACTGGGGACTTTCGTGACCTTTGGGAGTATGACCGCAATGCTGTTGAAGCGATCAAGGATTCCATAGACGAGATCAGTATCTACGACGAGGAGCTTGACAAAGAGTTTGTAGTTCATGTGACGCTGCCGCCGGATTACGACAAGGACAAGACCTATCCTGTATTCTTCCTGACGGATGGCATCTGGCGCTTTGGCAATCATACAGAGCTGAGAAAGGTCATAGAAGACGGCGAGGCTGCTCCTGTGATACTTGTCAGTATCTGGTATAGCTATAATGTCAACGATGCTGAGGGGAATATCCGCTACTTTGATCTGGTAGTGAACCGTGATAAGATGCTCGATTTCATTACCGACAATCTTATGCCTTACCTCTGCGAAAACTATCATATCGACTGCGCCACCTCAACGCTGTACGGTCACTCGGACGGCGGTGTATTTGCTCATAATGCGCTGTTCAAGTCCGATCTCTATGAAAATCAGCCCTTTGGCAATTATATTATTGGAAGTCCTGCATTGTGGGGGCTGTATAACTATAACGATTATTATAATATAAGCTCTGATGATGTAGAAAATGATTACGGCTACTTTGATAGAAATGAGCAGCTCAATAAAAGCTTGTTCCTTTGTGCAGGCTCATTGGAAGATCCCGACTATGCTGACAACTATAATGGTCACGATACGACGCTGGAGGGCGTTGCAAAACTGAAAGAAAGAATGGAATCTCACGGTGCAGATCTGACCTATAAGCTGTATGACTCCCACCACTATCAGTTTATCCCTGAAATGTTGATAGAGTTCCTGAAAGAGACATATCCAAAGCAATAAATATATAGCATTGGTAACTTATAATATAATTGATTATTATGATTTTGAACCAGGGTCTACTGCATGAGCTGGTCTTGTTATTGATGGACAAATGTTGAATTACATGCAGCAGGTATGGCAAGAGAATTTAGAGTTACAGGAACTTATACAAAAGAAATTTCTTAGATTAGAGGTACTGGAATATATGAAATACTTACATAAATTTTCTAAATATATTAACAAAAAATTAATTATTTTAATAGCAGTTTTAATATTTTTAGTAGGAATTTATTTGTTTCTTTATACAGATTTACCAAGAAAAATATTATTTCCTATACATTATTATGAAAAATATTCATTTACAGATAAAGAAATCTCTTTGATTTCAGATGCTATAGATATAAGATGTAATGATATTGAAAAAATGTCTTGTATAGTTGTAAGAGATGGCGGATTTCTTATTTATATTTCAGATTTTGAAGAGCAAGATTTAGATAAAAATTATACTAAAAAATTAGATGCATATGGTAAGATAATATATGAAGATAAAGATCCAGATACAATATATGATACAATATGTTATTTTGAAGAGTATGACGATAATCAAGATGTATTAGTAGTAGATATTCATGGTTATAATCATACTCTAAGTAAAATAGTTAAGAAAAAATCAACTCATACAATATTATAATTTTTCTTTTTGAGAATAAAATAGTATGATGAAATTAAGTATACTTTAAAAAATCTTCTGCCAGTTGTTCGGCTTCCTGATAAGAGGATAACTGATAACATCTTGCTCGAAATGTGGCGGCAAATTTCAGTCCGGACATGTACCAGGATGCATGTTTCCGTGCTTCTCGGATTGCCAGATGCGGCGGCTTTTCGCTTAGATCTAGAATGAGCCGGATGTGCGCAAGCATCATGTCCATGCGTTCCTGCGGTGTGGGAGCTGTATAGGCAAGCCCTTTTCTGAAACAGTCAATTTCTTCAAAAATCCAGGGATTGCCGTAGCTGGCACGTCCAACAGCAACCAGATCCACACCGGTCTGCTGGTACATGGCTTCACAGTCCTGTGCATTGTGAATATCACCATTACCAATCACAGGAATATTTACAGCCTGCTTGACTTGCCGGATGACATTCCAGTCCGCCTTACCGGAATATAACTGTGATCTGGTTCTTCCATGGATTGTCAGAAGCGATGCACCAGAATTTTCCATTAACTGGGCAAATTCGACAGCATTTACAGAATTTTCATCCCAGCCGATCCGCATTTTGACAGTGACAGGCACAGAAGATTCCCGGACAGCGGCTTTCACGCATTCTGCGGCAAGTTGCGGTGTTTTCATCAGAGCAGATCCTGCACCGGTATTGACGACTTTCGGGACAGGACAACCCATATTCAGATCAATCCAATCTGGCTGGTAATCTTGAATCAGATTGACGGCTCTTGCAATAAATTCCGGTTCACTGCCGAATAATTGCAGTCCCATGGGGCGTTCCTGCTCTGTAATCCTGCAAAGTTCCGCACTGCCTTTGCTGTCATAGCAAAGTCCCTTGGCGGAAATCATCTCGCTGACGGTCATGACTGCACCTTTTTGCCTGGCAAGCATCCTATAAGCTGTATCTGCCACACCTGCCATAGGAGCGAGTGCCGCAGTCTGCGGACAAGTGATATTTAATAGATTCATTTCTTGCATCATTATTTCTCCAGTTTTTTATTTATTATAGCATAAATTTTCAATCAAGTCAATGCCAACAAAAAAGCCCTGCATCTGCAAGGCTTTTTTTTATTAATTATTGATTTTCTTCTTTGCGGCGGGATTTCTTCAATGCCAGAAGTCCGAATCCGGTTGCCATAAATCCACCAAAAGCAATTAACAGATCTTTCAAAGAGTTGTTGCCGGTCTGCGGCAAATTGACTTCTTCGTTATTGGAATCTGTACCAATGCCGGTAACAGGGTCAATCACATAAACATCAAGCACATTTTCGAAATCGTCAGTTAAAGTCAATTCATACTGTCCTGTTGCAGTTTTATTTATAACCGCATTTACAATGCCCTTTGGTTTATTTTTGAATTTATAGTCATTGATTGCCCAATTGCACAGCTCTTCGTCAGATGCAATGTTAGTAACAGTCGTTGCCGTGGGTTCTTCTATTGTTTCTATCGTAGTTGTTTCTGGAGCTGTTGTAGTTGATGCAGAAGTTGTGGATGTGGTCGTTTCTGTTGTGATTGTTGTATCAATTGCAGATATGGTTGTTTCTTTTGTGGTTGTTGCATCAATTGCGGGTGCGGTCGTTTCGATTGTAGTTGTTGTATCAGTTGCAGTAGTATCCAGTGTGGATGTGGTTGTTTCCGTTGTTTCGTCACTGGAGTCAGCTGTCGTGCAGTCTGTGCAGATGTCTGTTGTGCAAATGTCCGTTGCGCAAACATCTGTTGTGCAAATGTCCGTTGTGCAAGCATCTGTTGTGCAAATGTCCGTTGCGCAAACATCTGTTGTGCAAATGTCCGTTGTGC
>CAMWOX010000178.1 GCA_947175975.1 uncultured Ruminococcus sp. | reverse complement strand
CTGCAATATAATCATAACATAAATAGCCTGTCAAAAAAACCAGATCTGACCAGTTTCCCCAACTGTATAACAAAAAACTGCTGATGCATAAATAAATCTGTTTACTTTTTACCGGCATACAATAATATCCTATTAAGAACAACGGCAGACCACATAACAGAAATCGCAGTGACGCAAGCGGCATATCACAAATTCCTTTCCTGAGCAAAGAACTGCTCCGACAGATTCTGAAATTCTTCCCTTGTCATTCTGGAATTTAATATTTCCAATAAAGCTGTTGCAGAAAGCATTGCTGGAAGCTGTAAACTTTTCTGAAATGCCCTGCGTCTCTCTGCACTGTCGGGCGTACCATTGAGTCCGGCAAGATAAAGATCTGTTTTTGTAATCAATTCACCAACTGGCTTCTCTTCTGCAAGGACACCTGCTTTCTGGAATGCTTCCCGAAGAATCTCTGCATCCATACCCTCCACACCGAGCTTTCCCTCTGCGGATGGTTTCACTTTTCGTTTTTCCTTTCCGAAAACATCGGGAATATAAATATGTCTTATCTCCCCCTCCGGAACAGCTCCCCGGATATAATTCCGAATCTGGAAACCTGCCCTGTCAGAATCGGTCAGAATCAGAATGCCTGTTGTTTTCGCATAATACCGAATCAATTCCAGTAATTCTGGATTTTTGTAAATCTGGAATCCATTTGTCTGAATGATTACTGCCTGCACAATCGAGGCAAGTTTAATCTTATCATACTTCCCCTCCACAATAATCGCCTGTTTTACCTGAAGCATTTTCTCTCACTTCCTGTTAATTAATTCTAAATTCTCAGCATTTCTACGATCATCTGCTCAAACAACACTCTTTCATCCGCAGATCCGGAATGCATTTTCTGTTCTGTATCACAAAGCAGCCGCAAGCAAGTGGCAACGTGTTCCGGAGACTGTTTCATACTGTCCTGAAATGCTCGTTCTACAACAAACCGGAACGGATAACCGAAATCCTCCATAACATTCTGGACAGATCTGTTTGCATATCTGGCGGCGCAGGCTCTTTGCATATCAATCATACTATTGGCAAGCACAGCCATCAGGTAAGGCATTTCTAACCGGAGTGCCAACAGATCATCCACTGCATGCATGGCATCTGCAGTTCTGTGTTTCAGAATTGCATTTGTAAGCATATAAACAGTCGTTTCCAGTGACGGCGCAACCATATTCTGGATGATTTCTGCTGTAATCATGCCATTCTGTACATAAGCACAGAGTTTTGCAATTTCATTCTGAATCATGAGGCTATCACAGTTACACTGCATTGCCAGCAGCTGTGCCGCAGGACGTTCAATCTCACAGCCCTGTTTTTTCACTTTTGCAACAATCTCTGTTGTCAGTTGTGAAACTGTTTTCAGCTCCAGACAGCAGACAACCCCATTTTTTATAATATAGTCTGCTAATTTCTTATTCTGTCCAATGGGTTTTTTATTCTTTCCTGTCTTACCGCCATAAATATCAAATCCCGTTACATCAAATACCAATACAGTCTGTTCCGGTACTTGTTCCAGAATCTGAAATAATAATTTCCGTTCCTGCTCCCGGAGTGAATCCAGATTGCAGTCATGAATATAAATACAGTTATATTCTGCAAACATCGGACATAACTGTACTTCATCCGCCAGTTGATTCAAATCCAGATTCTGTCCATCTAATTTTGTAATATTCTCCGTACCCCCCATTGTTTTCAGAATCAGTTTGACAGCATTTTCAACTGCGAGAATATCACTCCCATAAAAATAATATAGATTTGAAATTTGTTTTTTTACCTGCTCCCGCAAAGCCTTTGCATCAAAAATTATCATACAGTCTCCTTACTTTACATCTGCCGTTTCCTGCAATTGTGATTTCCAGATTATTTTCGCCGATATAATTATACACATCTTCAGGATCATAACAGCTGTTTTCATCCAGAATGATCAGAATACCACAGTCAGGCTGAATGCTTTCACTTTTTCCGTAGATTGTCAGAATATCCGGATCTTCTGCAAGATCGACAAGACTTGTCTTTTCATTCGTACAAAGAAACAACTTCTCTTCATAAATAATTTCCAGTCTGTTCTCCCGAATTTTTAACAATGCCCCATGGAATAACAGCTCCTGGGAATCCAGAATCACATATTCCGGCAATTCTGCTAGTTCTGCCTTTGATAATTCTTTCCGGAAATAGTATCTCCCCAGTCTTGAATCCATCAAATACTCATCATAAGCATTCAGAATCTTTTCACTGGGCTTATTCAAGTAAATCTCCTGTATATTCTGTACCCCGGTTTCTTCCAGATATGCTGAAACATATTCTGCATTTTTCACATGCCCGGACAGATCCACCAGAACGGCATCCGTTCCGGATCTGACGACAATCACACAATTTGTATCATTGCCCAGAATTGCAATTTTCAGCTCCTGCATGTGCAGAATATTTTCTACTGAAACAGCCAGACAAGTGATTCCCAACACAAACACAACAGCAATACCAGTAAATTTCTTGTCTCTGATCATGATCTGCACAAGGATCACAAATACTGCACCCGCCAGAACCAGAAATACCACGATTTCACTATCCAGTGTTGTATGTGTCCAAGAGAGTCCTGCCACAAAATCAGAAATCCTGAGAACACACTTGCCCAGAAAATCTGCTCCGGAACAACATAGCTCCGCAAAAATCCCCTCACATCTGAAACAAACTGCCCCTGCACCAAGAATCAACATCAGCATACAGACCGGAACGAGCAACAGATTGCTCAATGGCGAAATCAAAGAAATTTCCTTGAAATACAGCACACTTACAGGAAGAATCACAACGAATACCCAACAAAACGAAATAGTATTCTTCAGAATCTTTCTGAGAAACTTCTCCAGCCTACCCGATTGATCCCGAACATATTCCGGATTTTCCTGTTTTGTCATATACTCTGCGACAACACCGATTCCGAACGCACCGGAACAGGAAAGCCAGAATGCCGCACTATCAATCACAAACGGATTTTCTATTCCCAACAGCAAAATGGCGATGGACAGTGCATTCAGCGTGTCCGGCTCACGGAAAAATATTCCTGCACTTCTTGAGATCAAAATCATGATACAGGCTCTCTTAACAGAAACCGTTCCGCCTGCACAGATCACAAATAAACTGCACACAATTGCAATCATCCCGAAAGAAAACTTTCTGCCTGCATGACACTTTTTCAGCAAAAATCCCACACATACAGCCAGAAAATCCAGATGCAGTCCGGAAACTGCCAGAATATGCCCGATTCCTGTTCTGTAAAGATCTCTCTTTGTCTCCTGGCTCATTGTGGATTTATCTCCGAAAAGCATTCCTGTCATCAAGCCGCCCGTTTCTTGCCCCATCTGTGCAAGAATCTTTTTTGTCATATCCGTTCGCCAACGATAAATCCCATAGACAAGTTTCCGGAACAGATCCTGCTTCGGATTTTTTTCTACTTCCAGAATTTCTGTCATGATTCCAAATTCCAGAAAAATATTTCTAGCCTGATAATATTCTGCACTGTCAAAAATATAATTTCCCTGGATTCTCTCCGGAATACCGGCAATCGTGATCCGGTCACCGTAATCTGCATTCTGGTCTTCGCAGAATAACTTTATTTTTATCCTCGTATCCTCTGGATTTTCTGCAAAATATCCAGTCAGGACATATCCTGCATATCCACTGTCATAAATTGATAATTCTGTCACTTCACCAGTAAAAACTGTTTTTTGTCCGGCATAATCCTGCTGTCTCTCTATTGTGATTGTCTCATGATGCCAATAATTACAGCACGCTGTCAGACATGACAGCGTGCTGAGCAACAGATATTTCCAAACGGTTCTACTGAACAGGCATACAATCAATGCAGATGTGACAAGCCCAATACACAAAAATATCCTGAACTGTCCTGTTACAGCCGATGCCGCAACCAAGCCCAACAGATATGGAAATCCAATCCAGAGAGCTGGTCTTTTCATTCTGTTATTTCTTTTGCTTCTTTGAAAAACAATGGCAATTTTTCAAGATAGAGAATATCTTTCCGATCAGCGGCTTCACCCTCGGCAAGCACAGCAGCCTTTCCGGCAATAATGCCGCCTGCTTCCTGTACAAGATATTCCAATGCCCGGAGAGATTCACCTGTAC
>CAMWOX010000177.1 GCA_947175975.1 uncultured Ruminococcus sp. | reverse complement strand
GCAGGAATACCAGTCTGCTGTGAGAGTTCAGTACTTGTCAGACCGGATTTGGCATGGGCATCTTTGATGCGGATTGTTGCTTCGCATTCTGTAACTTTGTAACCTTCGGTGTCACAGAGAATCAAGGTCACAAAACTTCCGTCATTGAAAGCGACTTGTCTGATGGGGGTTGCGTTGGGAATCGGAGTACCTTCCTTTTCAGCATCTACGAGTACCATGGTGAGTACATCTTCTGCCATCTCCATTGCATCGACCAAGGAATCACCGTCAGTGTAGCAGCTTTCCAAATCGGGGAAGTTGACAGAATACTGTCCATTCCCCTCTTCTGTGAATACTGCCGGATAAACATACTTTGCCATTAAAATCAGCTCCCTTTTATTTTTAGAGTAGAAAGCGAATGCAGGAACTTGCTTGAGGTGGGTACACCGCTTGTCTGTAATCAGAGTATACCACGCTTTCGTGGAATTTTCAAGCTATTTTTCCAAATTTTTTTAAAAAATCAAAAAAATTTTAAGGAGAATCACCATGAAAGAACAAATTACCCTTGGCAGTCTTTTTGATGGTTCAGGTGGTTTTCCACTTGGTGGACTGCTTGCTGGAATTCAGCCAAAGTGGTCATCAGAAATTGAACCGTTCCCTATCCGTGTTACGGAAAAGCGGCTACCGGATGTACAGCATTTTGGTGATGTAAGAACTTTGAACGGTGCGGAACTACCTTCTGTGGACATTATTACTTTTGGCTCGCCATGCCAAGATCTGTCGATTGCTGGGAAAAGAAACGGATTAGACGGCTTACGTTCGGGACTGTTTTTTCATGCAGTCAGAATCATCAAAGAAATGAGGTGTGCAACTAATGGCAGATATCCAAGATTCTGCGTCTGGGAGAACGTCCCCGGCACATTCTCCTCCAACAGCGGAGAAGACTTCCGTATTGTTCTCGAAGAAATCTGCAAAGTCAGCGACAGTGCAGTTTCAGTCCCTCGATCTGCGAAGTGGGCAAAAGCCGGAGAAATCATGGCAGACAGTTACTCTGTTGCTTGGAGAGTCCTCGCTGCATGTGGCTGGGGCGTTCCCCAGAGAAGAAAACGCATCTATCTTGTCGCAGATTTTGATGCACAATGTGCCGGAAAAATACTCTTTGAGTCCGAGGGCGTGTCAAGGTATTCTGCGGAGAGCTTCCGAGCGTGGCAAGGAACTGCCAGAAGTACTAAAAATTGCTTTGAAACACCAATCTCAAATTTGATTCTTTGTGACCAAGGCGGAGAAAGAATGGATGTTTTAAGTAATATTTCGGCAACTCTGAGAGCTGAAGCCCATCATCCGCCATGCGTTTTATCTAAAAAAACTGATAGTGCTGTACCCACGGCAATTGCTTTAGAAAATCATCCCGCTGATAGCCGAGTAAATATTTCAAATATTGATATTTGTCAAACGCTAACAAGTAGATGTGGTACTGGTGGTGGAAATGTTCCGCTTTTGCTTCAAAATCGCACTGCTTACTGTATTTGTTCTATACAAAGCAATGCTATGATGAGTGATAATCCTCACAGTGGATTTTACGAAACTAAAATCTCACGGACTATTGATGCAAATGGTGGCAATCCATTATGTAATCAAGGTGGCACTGTCGTCTTAGAGGGAAAAAGCTTCTGTTTTTCACAAGATACTTATGATAGATATTCTGAAAATTTACAGTGTGGAGCTTTAAAAGCAAACGATGGTAGTTATGACGGTGGTTCGAAAACTTTTATTTATTCACCAGTTATTGACGATATGCAAGCAAAGTTGGAATATATCGTAAGAAAACTAACACCACAAGAGTGTGCAAGATTACAAGGGTTTCCTGATTGGTGGTGCAGTGACCTCGGCAGTGCAAGTCCATCTGATGCGGAAATCGACCGATGGGCAGAAATATTTGAAACTTTCAGAAAAGCAGTCAAGCCTGACAGCAAGCCGAAAAGCCGGAATGCCGTGATCAAGTGGCTCAAAAGTCCGTACTCTGATTCCGCAGAATACAAAATGTGGGGCAATGGTGTAGCTTTACCCTGTGTGTATTTTGTTCTTTCAGGTATCGCATACTATGCACAAACTAATGTGAAATAATTTAAATTTCATGATTGCGTGTAATATACACAATAGTAAAGGCTGTATTTTCGTCTATATTCTGTACATTTAGCCACTTGCTATTTCTTGCAAAAAGAGTTAATATGTTACTACCGCAAGGGAAAACAAACACTTTTTGGAGGGTACAAACATGACTGAGAAGACAGCACAGCAGATTGCTAGAATGAAAGAACAGACCATTGGAGTTGAGGTGGAAATGAACCACATCCGCAGAGATAAGGCTGCGAAGATTGCCACCGATTTCTTCGGAACAGGCAGAACCGAAGATACAGCCTGCCGCAACGGCTACTATACTTGGAGTGCTTGGGATGCACAGGGCAGAGAGTGGAAGTTCCAGAAAGATGTAAGCATTGCAGGACCCGACAGTGAAAAATGCGAGATGGTAACACCTATCCTAACCTATGCTGACATGGAGACCTTGCAAGAGCTGATCCGCAAGCTCCGCAGAGCCGGAGCAATTTCCAATCCTTCGGTCGGGGCAGGGGTTCACATCCACATCGGTGCGAACGGGCATACAGCTCAAACACTCCGCAACCTCGCGAATATCATGGCGAGCCACGAAGAACTGCTTTCCGATGCCCTGATGCTTGCTAGAAGCAGAACAAGCCACTACTGTAAAACGGTTGATCCCAGATTTATTCAGCAACTCAACACTAAGAAACCCAAGACAATGGCAGAACTTGCCGATATCTGGTACACCTCGCAGGAATGCAGCTATGGCAGAAACGCACACTACAACGACAGTCGCTATCACATGCTAAACCTCCACGCCACCTTCACCAAAGGAACAGTGGAATTCCGGCTTTTTCAGTTCGACAATCCCACCGCTGAACGCAAAGGCGGACTTCATGCCGGACAACTCAAGAGTTACATCCAACTCGCACTTGCACTGAGTGAAATGGCAAAAGAAGTGAAAACCGCAAGTGCTAAACCCCAGCAAAATGACAATCCAAAGTTCGCAATGCGAACATGGCTGATGAGACTAGGTTTCATTGGTGAAGAATTTGCCACAGCAAGAGAATTTCTGACAAAAAATCTTTCAGGAGATGCCGCCTTCCGCTTTGGCAGAAATGCCGCTTGAAGGAATTAGTCGCAGACCTACCAAATCGCCACCTATCGGTGGCTTAAGGTGGTAGAAGCCGATAACAGCTCACATAAAATGATGGCTTAGAAAGGATTGGTATCAAATGAAAAAATTTTATATTGCTTATGGCAGTAACCTCAACGTAGAGCAAATGAAAGTCCGCTGTCCTGATTCAAAAATTGTAGGTACTGCTTTTATTCCAAACTATCAGCTCCTGTTTCGTGGCAGTAAAACAGGCTCTTATTTGACAATCGAACCAAAAGCAGACTGCTGTGTTCCAGTTGCCGTCTGGAAAGTAACTCCCACTGATGAGAAAAATCTTGACCGTTATGAGGGATATCCTGCTTTCTACTACAAGCAGAATTTCACGATTGCTGTGCAGACCAATTCCGGTAAAACGGTGCTTGAGACATTTGCTTACATCATGCACCAGGACAGACCACTTGGAGAACCTGCTCCATGGTATATTCATACTTGCCTTGCTGGATACAGAACCTTTGATTTTGACACTGACTACCTTGCAAAAGCAATTCAGGAAAGCAGAGGTGCTCAGCATGAAGTGTGAACACTATGAATTTAGGACTTGCCCCAAGTGTGGAAAATGCTACTGTGAACGTTCCTCTATTTCTCGTGAGGATAATGAAACACTTATTTGCCCTGATTGTGGCACAAGAGAAGCACTAGCAAGTATTGGTGTTTCCAAAGAAGAACAAGAACAAATTCTTGAAATAATTCATCGTAATGCATAACAATCACAAAATAACCACCGTGTTTGCCTTGCTTTGGCTTGCACGGTGATTTCCGTGAAACTATGCCACATGGAAACAATCCCCCGTAAAAAGGCAGTGTGGTGCTTACAAAGGCAAGCGATGTGGTATGCAAAATTTATTTGCATAAGACATGACTTTCTTTTTAGAGAAGAGCAAAAGTCTAACTAATCCAAGTGAAATGAAATAAGAAAACTAAA
>CAMWOX010000176.1 GCA_947175975.1 uncultured Ruminococcus sp. | reverse complement strand
CAGAACGTCAGCTTGCTCATGCACAGGAAAAAATGGAACGTGTGCAGGATATTTTTACGGAACTCGAAAACCGGTTAGAGCCTTTGCGATTACAGTCTGAGAAAGCGAAAAAATTTTTAGTTCTTGCAGAACAGGAGAAAAAACTGGAAGTTTCTGTCTGGATACAGCAACTGGCAGATCTTCAAGAAAAAATAGATGCCATGCAGGATAAATTGCTTCTTTGCCAGTCAGAATATGAAAATGCAGAACATGCGATTGTGCAGGAAGAATCCAAAATTCAGGATTGTTACCAGAGAATGCAGGAATATTCCGTTGCATCAGAAGAATTGCATATGACGGCGAAACGTCTGCGAGCAGAGGCATCCCAGATGCAGGCTGATATTGCTGTCTGGAAAAATGATCAGATTCATAGCCAGGAAGCTTTGAAACTCTTGCAGGAACGTCATGTACAGGACTTGCAGGAACAGGAGCTGAAATCCGCAGAATTGAAACAGGCACAGCAGGATTTGCACACTGTCATGCAGTCTGTGGCAGATACAGAACAAGCTCTTGCACAAGCACAACAGGATTTTCAGCAGATCGAGATGCAGTTTCGGATTGAAGAAGAACAAAATCAAAAATCTGTCCAAAAATTGCAGGAACTCCATTTGCAGCGTAGTGAACTCCAGTTTGCAATTCGATCTGCACAGGAGAAATCAGAGCAGTTCCGGAAAGAAATTTCCGTTCTGGAAGAAAAAATCAGCTCCGGTCAGCAGACATTGCAACAGGCAGAATCTGGCTACCAGGATGCTGTTTCCAGAGTACAGGAATTGCAGGAAGAAATTTCTGCAAAGAAACAGGAATTTTCCAGTCTGGAACAAAGATACCATGATGCCAATCTCATGAAACAAAATGCGGACGAGGATTTAAGACAGCTTAGTTTTCAATTGCGAGATCAGAAACAAAGACACCGGATTTTAACAGATCTGGAAAATAACATGGAGGGATTCTCCGGTAGCGTCAAAACGATTATGAGGGCTGTGAAACAGAACAAAATTCAGAATATTTTTGGCAGCGTAACACAGTTAATTCAAGTAGCTTCGCAGTTTGGTGTTGCAATTGAAACAGCTCTCGGTGCAAGTGTACAGCATTTGATCGTTGCGGACGAAGCTGCTGCAAAAGCAGGGATTCAGTTTCTGAAAGACCAGAGAGCCGGACGTGCAACATTTCTGCCGCTGACAACAGTCAAGGGCAGGTATCTTCCACAGCAGGATTTGCAGAAACTTTCCGGGATGCCTGGATTTATTGCTGTTGCAAGCGACCTGGTGACCTGCGAACAGGTTTACAGACAGATTGCAGAAAATCTTCTCGGCAGAATCCTGATTGTGGAAAACCTCGATTCTGGAGCAGTAATCGCTAAAAGTTCCGGTTATCGGTTCCGGATTGTTACAGTGGATGGACAGGTGATCAATGCCGGAGGATCGTTCACAGGCGGATCTGTCCAAAAAACAGGCGGTATGCTTACCCGTAAGACACAACTCCATGATTTGCAGGAAAAAATCCAGGATCTTGCGATCCAGTGCCGGAATGCCGAACAACAGGCACTTGCCTGTTCCAAACAGGCGACACAGACACAGAATGCTCTTGCTGATGCAAAACGGAATCTGGATGGATTGCATCAGGAATTGCTCCAGGCACAGACATGTGCAGAACGACAGGCATTTCCGATTGCACAGATCCGGGAACAGATTGGAAATGATTCCAGTCGCCTGGAAGAATTAAAAAAATTATTTTTACAAGTGAAAGATTCTGTTTCAGATTCTGAGCAGGCATACACAGATAAGCTGGAAGAAATCGAAAAGTTAAAATTATCTATTGCAGAGGCTGATACACATCGGATTTCCATCGGGCAGGAACGGGAAAAACTGTCTGAAATTTATCATAATCTGCAAATCCAGCTTGTCCAGATCCAAAAAGATCAGGAATCTTCACAGAATAAATTGTGTCGGTTGCAGGATGATTCAGAGAAAATTGCGGAAAGAGAACAAAATTTTATACAAGAATCTGAAAATTATCAGAATGAGATTGCAAAAAAAATGCAGAATGTCAATCAGCAGGAAATGCTGCTTTCCAAAACAGAGCAGAAAATTTCAGAAGCAGAACAGCAGGCAAAACTGATTTCCCAGAAACATGATGGCGAAAATATCCAGATCCGGCAGTTACAGGATGGCTTGCGTGAATATCATACAGCAAAAGAAAAATTTTCCGCCGAGATTACCCGATTTACAGAACGGCAGCACGCGCTCCGGACGGAACAGGATGAAATTATCAATCAGTTATTTGAGATACACGAACTCACAAGATCCGAAGCCCGGCAGTTTGCTAATCCCATATCAGATATGATCCAGGCAAAAAAAGATCTGTCAGATCTGAAACAGAAAATTCGTGCATTAGGAACTGTCAATGTAAATGCAATTGCAGAATACCAGGAAGTCTCAGAACGTCATGCGTTTTATGCACATGAAATCAAGGATATCCAGAAATCCAGACAGGAACTCGAAAAAATGATTCAGGATCTCACGGAGGAAATGTGCCGGATTTTCTCAGAAAGTTTTGTGATCATTAATCAAAATTTTCAGGCAATTTTTCAGGAGCTGTTCGGCGGCGGTCATGCGGAATTGATCCTGACTGAACCGGAACATGTTCTGACTTCGGGAATTGAGATTAGCGTTGCTCCTCCCGGAAAAGTAATCAAGAATCTGATTTCACTTTCCGGCGGAGAACAGTCTTTTGTAGCCATTGCCATTTACTTTGCGATTCTGAAATTACGTCCTGCCCCATTCTGTATTCTGGATGAGATTGATGCCGCACTCGATGAAGCAAATGTCCTGAAATATGCACGTTATCTCCAGAATTTTACAGATCATACACAGTTTGTGCTAGTGACGCACCGCAGGAGTGCAATGGAAGAAGCAAATGTATTATATGGTGTAACAATGCAGGAAGACGGAATTTCCAGACTGCTCAGACTGGAACAACCAGAAGAACTGAACTAGTAAGGAGGAATTTATGGGATTTTTTTCTAAACTCAAGGAAGGTTTGCAGAAAACAAGAGATGCAATGATGCACAAGATGCAGACAGTTTTAAACTCATTTACTAAGATTGATGAGGAATTGTTTGAACAGCTTGAAGAAACTATGATCATGGGAGACATGGGGGTGGAAACTTCTGTTGAGATCTGCGAACGCCTGCGGAAACTTGTCAAGGAACGTGGCGTGAAGAATCCTGCTGAAATTATGGATCTGATTGAAGAAATTGTCAGTGACATGATGGGAGAAGAAACAAAACTAAATTTGTCCACAAAGCCGTCTGTGATTATGGTGATTGGTGTCAATGGTGCAGGAAAGACAACTACTATTGGCAAACTTTGCTATCAATTCAAGAATGAGGGTAAAAAAGTCCTGGTAGCAGCAGCAGATACATTCCGTGCGGCTGCAATTGAACAGTTGGAAGTCTGGACGGAACGGGCAGGGGTTTCCATTGTAAAACATGCTGAGGGGAGCGATCCTGCATCTGTTGTCTATGATGCAGTAACGGCTGCAATTGCCAGGGATTGCGACATTGTGATTGTTGATACTGCCGGACGTTTACAGAATAAAAAGAATCTCATGGACGAACTTGCCAAGATGAACCGGATTTTGCAGCAGCGTGCAGAGGGCTGTGCAATTGAGACGCTGTTGGTATTAGATGCGACAACCGGACAGAATGCAGTCAGCCAGGCAAGGTTATTCAGCGAAGTGGCAAATATTACAGGAATTGTTCTGACAAAACTGGATGGTACAGCAAAAGGCGGTATTGTCGTTTCTATCAAGAATGAACTGGGGATTCCTGTGAAGTTGGTTGGTGTCGGCGAAAAGATTGAAGATTTGCAAAGATTCAATAATGCAGATTTCGTCAAAGCATTATTTGATCGTCCGGAAGAAGATGTTGTATCTGTGGAAAAACAGCAGGAAGAACTGGAAACAGAAGAAATTCCGAAAAAGAGGAACTCTTTATTTTCATTTGGAAAGAAAGAAGAGTCTGAACAGGAAATTCCTGTGGAAGAACCAGAGCTGGAAATTCCTGTAGAAGAGACGGAACCGGAAATCCTTGCAGAAGAACTAGAGCCAGAAATTCTTGCAGAAGAACCAGAGCCAGAAATTCTTGC
>CAMWOX010000175.1 GCA_947175975.1 uncultured Ruminococcus sp. | reverse complement strand
GAAGAGATGTACCAGAAAATGATGGAAACTGCTAACAAAGGCGACAGCATCGGGGGCATTCTGGAAACAGCCGTGATCAACATGCCCGCTGGTGTCGGCGAACCTTGGTTTGATACCGTTGAGGGCATTCTCTCACATGCATTATTCAGCATTCCTGCAATCAAGGGCGTGCAGTTCGGCAATGCGTTCGACAGGACAGAATCCTATGGGAGTGAATACAATGACGCATTCCGGATGCAGAGAGATCAAATTGTCACAGAAACAAATCATAATGCAGGGATCAATGGCGGTATCACAAACGGTATGCCAATTTTATTCCAGTGTGCCGTCAAGCCTACACCATCTATTTATCAAGAACAGCAAACAGTAAACTTTTTCAAAAAACAGGATGCCATACTGCAAATCAAAGGTCGTCACGATCCTGCAATTATTCACCGGGCAAGAATCGTAGTCGACAGCATCACGGCACTGGTTCTGTGTGATATGCTTTCTGGTCGATATGGCACAGACTGGCTTGCTGAAAATTAATTTTTAAAAAGTATCAGACTGGTTAAACAGGAAGCCCCGCCTCTTTAGGCGGGGGAGGATGTCACATTTGAAAAGTGATACAACAAAGAAAATACTATTCTGGAAATCTGAATATGATAAGATTCCAAAATGGATAGTATCCTATAATTATAATATGGGAATTATTCTTCTTCTCTCTTGTGCAGATAGAGAGATTATCAACTATTTAAAAGCAAGCGTTTCATCATACATAAATCGAATATATTTAATCTGCCATCCTCACACAAATCAGCAGCTTTCCAATCTGCAAGATGTGTATTTGGTACAGCAAGAAGCCATTTTTGTAATAGAACGATATCTGCGACATCAAAGTTTCCGTCACCGTTGCAATCACCTGTACGAACATCATTTGCAGAATAAATTGAGAGCCTGTTGGTTGAAATTTCGTACTTGAACTCATATATGCCGCCTGTTGCATTCAGGGTACATGCATCTCCTGCATTCACTAAAACCAAACGATTCGTCGTATCCGCAATGGCAGTATTATTTTTTCCATACCATTTGTCTGTGCCAAGGTCGTAAAGTCTGAATGTATATTTACCAGCAGACAGCTTTCTGGTAAGCGTGATCACATCGGTGTTATCTGTTTTCTGGAATACATCTGTATCATTCTGATTGTTAAACGAGCCTTTTAAATAGAAAGTGGAAGCAGTATTGGATAATGTATTGGCAGTATTGTATGTGATTGTATAAGTACCATCACCGCCGTTGACAAATGTCATTGTCCTGAAAGTACCGTTTGCATTTTCTGAACCTATCATAGCAGTTGCACCTGCTTCTACAGATGGATCAACAGTGATTTTTGTACCGTTTAGTTTCACAAATCTTGCATTTGTTGTGTCACCCATCACAATATCACCATCAAGTTTTACTGTGTAGGAAGTGATTGTACTTGACAATTCTATTGTAGCTCCATCTTTTGCGATACCGCCAGCAGCGTTGCTGTTAGAGGTATTATTTGCGTGAAGTGTTAAGTTAAGTCCGGTAAATGACTTATCCGTTAAAGCAATCGTATTATTACGGAGCTTACTTTCGTTGGAGGAAAAGCGGATAGTAGCATCAGTAAGTTTCCCGTTATTCACAGTAAAGGAACTGTTATATCCTAAGTTGGTCAGGTAAGAAATGAAAGAAGCATTATGATTGCTGTCTAATACGACTGATGTTGTTCCTGATGCACCATATGCATAATAATAGAGAGTCATGCTTTCAGAATCATAATATACTCTGCCTTCTCTTGTCAGATTTGATGAACCGGATACCGGGTCAAGAATACGATATGTACCATTTGTAAGAACTGCTGGTACGCTTGCAGGCGGAGTAATTGTATGATCCTGCTCAGAAAGACAGAAGTTATCAATTGGGTTATAGTTCACGCTTGTCACAAGCTTATCCCAATGATCCGATAGTTTTACTTTCTTTGTTATGGAAATTCCGCCGGGCATAACCTGTGTTTTATTTCTGGAGCTGTCGCCAGTCACGATGATATCCGTATTTCCCTTTATCATTGTGGCAACAGTATCTATCTCAGAATATGTAATGCCATTCATCCAAGCCGGCGAAGCTGTAGACTTTGCATCTTCCGAATCAGTGGATTTCAGCTCATAATAAACTTCATCAAATGATTTGGTGAGTACGCCACCTGTGTTTGCATAATAATAAGCATAAGCACGCATCCAAAGCGGACGTCTTGCATTTTCCACAAGAGCACTTTCGAGAGCATCCTTAGATTTATACTTAGTCGCCAAAGCTGCTGCGACAGGCTCTGTAATAAAGATAAGACGATGCGTATTAGCATGCTCCTCTACAGAGGTACTGCCAAGGGCACCAAGATTTTTCTCTGTAATATCCCAGGCAAGCACTTTCATGATTTCTTCCGGCAAATCTGTAGCAGGTGTCACATTATTGCCCCACATAGAGAATGATGTCGCTGTAATGACATTGTCACTCAGCTGATAACCCTCTTCTACATGATGCGGCTCCCAGCCTACATTAAGGCAGGCTTCGTCATTCTCGGAGAAAACTAACGGCTGCACATTACCGAAAGCATTTGTGCGTTGGATCCCTGCCAGATTGATCAGAGCAAGCTCCATAAAGCGTCCGATTGCGATATTGGCTTCTTCCGTCGTCATACCCTGCGTATTATCTATGCCAATTTGACATGCAACAGGCCCATTTACGTACATCATGGGAGTAAGCTTTCCTGATTTCAGTGAGTTAAGATACTCACTGTCGCTTAACGCTTCTACAAATGCAACACATACGGGCAAATGCTCCGGTGAACATCCTGCCATAATTGCGTTTGCTGCGATCTGATAAGCTTTCACCTTTTTTCCGTTGACGGTAGCAACTACATCATTATATCCGTAAGAAGAATAACCAATGAACTTTTCTGCCTTGAGCTTAGTCGGCGGTACTACAGGCAAGCCGTCTGTCATACCATTCTCTTTAAAATATTCCTCTACCTCCCCATATGTTCCGATAAATAGTGGGGGATAAGACTTGTCATATTTGCTGCTTGGAGAAATGATCGGGAATCTGTTATTTTCCGGCTCGATCAGATCGTATTGATCTTCCAGCACACCGAGGATCTGATAGGTTGTTCCCTTTGCTTCATATTCATCTTCGTAACCATCCTTCAATGTAGCAGCATTAGCGGAAAGCGAAACAGACATAAAGCTTGTTACAAGCACGAAACACGAAAGCATGGAGACCGCACGATTCAAGTATTTGAACTTCATAATATCATCCTTTCTGATTTTTGTAAAAAGCTTTATTTCGAAAGATAATAATTCCCAATCGGGCTGTATCCTTCATTCGCAACCAAAGTATCCCAGTCGCGTGGAAGATTCACATTAAATGAACAAGTATCACCGCCCGGCATAACTTGTATCTGGCTGCTGATGTCGCCACCGGTTATTACAAATCCTGTATTGTTTGCTTCAATCGTTTGTGTTGTATCAATTGTTGAAAACGGCACAACACCTTTGAGCCATTCCGGCACAGCTGTCTGTGCAACATAATCCCGTTCCACATTCTCGGTAGAAACACCTTTTTTGATGTCATTATAATGCTGATCGAAAGTAGTGTTCATATGAATTTTTGATCCGGTATTCGCCCAATAATGTGCATATGTCCGCATCCAGAGGGGTCTTCTTGCCGTATCAATAAGTGTATTTTTTAATTCTGTCTTGGAGCTTGCACCTTTTGCAATGGTTGCAGCTGCATCCTTTGTGAGCCAGATCATACGAGCTTCACGAGGGTTCGTATTACCGAGACCGTTCTGTTGTTTTTCAGTAACATCCCATGACAGAAGCTGAATTGCCTTATCTGCGTCTGTTGTACCTATTTCTATCGGGTTGCCCCAAGTAAGAGTAGAACCGCAGGTCACTACACTTGTGTTGAGATCATAGCCCTTTTCCACATGGTAAGGATTCCAGCCTATATTAAGACAAGTCTGCTCATCCTCGGCAAATGCAATCGGCAACATATATCCAAAAGTGCCCATCCGGTTTTCTTTGATCTTATATCCGGCGAGATTCAGCATAGCGAGCGAAACAAATCTTCCTAAAAGCTTGTTGGCTTCCTCATTTATCATTCCGTCTTCATAAGAAATGCCGAGCTGTCGGGC
>CAMWOX010000174.1 GCA_947175975.1 uncultured Ruminococcus sp. | reverse complement strand
TAGTTGCCGTTGTTGCACAGAATACTAAGTTAAATACGAAATTTGACCAGTCGAAATTTGCGTAATCTGTAAAAATACCCAGTGTCGGCAGACCAATTAAACCGCCGAGTGCATCCTCGCCAAGAAACAATCCAAAGCCGATTGTGATAAATGTCACTGTACCAATGCAGAAATCCATGAGATTCTTCATAATGATATTTCCGGCATTTTTTGCTCTGGTGAATCCAGTCTCCACCATTGCAAAGCCTGCCTGCATGAAAAATACCCATGCTGCACCGATCAGAAACCAAATGCTAAATATCTGATCATTGACGTTTTCCATTACTTCGTTCAAAACTTCCATAACCCTCATCCTCTCGAAAATAATACATATCTGTAAGCAAAACAAGAAAGACACTGATCCGGGTACAGAAATTTAAAAAACTCCTGTGTGGTTCAGCGTCTTTGCTGGTCGTTGTTCTGTTTACAAATGCTATTATAAACGTTTTTTCTACTTTTGTCAATTGGAAAGTCTGCCCTGAATTTTTGAAAATTAAAATATATTTTTATCGATCCTGCATAAGCAAGTCAGAAATCAGCCTGTCTGAATTTATTTTTTTAATTTTTCGTTCAGAATACTTTTGATAAATTCGTGAAATAGGCGAAATAGATTTCCGGGAAATATTTCCATATCGCAATTTAGAATTTTTAGAAAAAATAATGCAAGCTCTATATAAAAGCGTATAGAGAGATGCTTACATATTTTTTTCTATTTTTTCTAAAATAGACTAAATTTCCAAAGATTAAAAAAACCTCTTGACAGAATCGTGGAAATATAGTACAATAAGAATTGTAATATAATTATTAAATTTTGCATCATGCAGAATGGAGAGGTATTGACGATGAGAAAAATTGGCGTTTTGACAAGTGGCGGCGACGCTCCCGGCATGAATGCTGCTGTCAGAGCAGTGGCACGTACGGCTCTGAGCAAAGGCATGGAAGTAATCGGTATCCAGAGAGGTTATGTCGGTCTGCTGAACCGTGAATTTGTTGACATGAATGCAAGAAGCGTTTCCGGAATTATCCAAAGAGGCGGTACTTGCCTTTATACAGCAAGATGCCCTGAATTTCGTAATATGGAGGGTGTCCTGAAAGGTAAGGAAGTGTGCGAGGAAATCGGTCTCGAAGGACTTGTTGTCATCGGCGGTGATGGTTCTTTCCGTGGTGCTGGTGATCTGTCCAGTGTTGGCATTCCCTGTATTGGTATTCCTGGTACAATTGATAATGATATTCAGTGTACAGAATATACAATCGGCTATGATACTGCCATGAATACTGCCATGGAAATGATTGATAAACTCCGTGACACGACACAATCCCATGACAGATGTTCTGTTGTAGAAGTAATGGGCAGACGTGCTGGCTTTATTGCTGTCAATGTTGCAATGGCTGTCGGTGCAGAAGCTGCTATTACGGTAGAACGTCAGTATGACCTGAATGAAATTGCCAAGAAAATGACAAAAACCATGAGCGAAAAGGGTGGCAAGCATCATTTCATTCTGGTTGTTGCTGAAGGTGTTGGTCAGACAGAAAATATTGCAAGAGAAATCCAGGAAATGACTGGCGTGGAATCCAGAGCAACCATTCTGGGACATGTCCAGAGAGGCGGCTCTCCTACTCTGAGAGATCGTATTGTTGCTACTGAGATGGGCTACCATGCCGTAGAATTACTGGAACAGGGCATTGGCAACAGAATTGTCGGACTCAAGGATGGCAAAGTTTATGATATTGACCTGCAAGAAGGTCTGAGTATGAAAAAGCCGTTTATTGATCAGCGTTACGATATTCTGGGTGCAACGGCTTATTAATGATGTACATGTAGTCCGGAACATGCCGGATAGACGAGAAAGCTTTCTTTTCCTGCCATCCGGCGGAAAAGGAGGCTTTTTTCATGATAAAATTGGAACAGGATCTGAAAAAATTTTCTGCAAAGGGCATTCGGCTTGGTCTGTCCCGTGTGCGGGAACTGGCAGAACGGCTTGGCAATCCGCAGGATCAATTGAAAATCATTCATGTGGCAGGTACAAATGGTAAAGGATCATTCGGAGCGATGCTCGCAAGTGTTCTGACAAATGCAGGTTACCGGACAGGGCATTTTGCTTCTCCGGCTTTGTTAGGGATCTGTGATTATTTCAGGATTAATCAGAATTGTATTCCGGATCAGATTCTGACACAGATTCTCCCAGAAGTCATCCGCCAGGCAGAACAGATGCAGGATCAGCCCACAGAATTTGAAATCCTGGCTGTGGGAGCATATCTTCTTTTTGCATCACAGAAATGTGATTTTGCTGTGATAGAATGCTGTATGGGCGGCGATTCAGACTGTACAAATATTATACAGAATCCGGTGTTGTCTGTGATTACAAATATCCAGAAAGATCACTGCACATTTCTGGGGAACACCCTGGAAGAGATTGCACGTCACAAAGCTGGGATTATCAAACAGAATTGTCCTGTCCTGACAGGGGAAAAAAATCCGGAAATTTTACAGATCATTCAGAATCAGAGTGAACGCTTACAGGCGGATTGTTATCCGGTTGAAAATTTTGTGCTTTCAGCAGATTATCATCTCACTGGAACGGAGCTGAAATGCCGGAAATTTGGAGAATTGCACTTAGCATTACTGGGAGCATATCAGCCTGAAAATGCCAATCTTGTGTTGCATGCTGTTGAAATTCTTCGGAAATCCGATATTTTGATCCCGGATCAGGCTGTCCGGGATGGATTTGTCTGTTGTCGCTGGCATGGCAGATTTGAATTGATTTCTGAAAAAGATCCTTGCGTGATTTTTGATGGTGGACATAATCCGGATGGTATCCGGGTGCTGACGGAAAGTCTGCAATTATATTTCCGGACAAAAAGTATTTTGATTATGGGCGTGATGGCAGATAAAGAATATTCCCGGTATGCGGAAATGCTCCAGAATTATGCAGAAAAGATTCTGTTAGTCCGTCCAGATCATCCCCGTTCACTTGATCCGAAATATTTGCAACAGGCTTTGCAGAATAAAATTCAGGAGATTCAGATTTGTGAATCTGTTTCAGATGCTTTACAGACAGCTGTCAGGATTGTTCCGGAAGATTCTCAGATTATTTGTCTGGGTTCTCTGTATCTGTATCAGGAATTTTCGGATGCTATGAAAAAAACTCTGTAAATTTCGATACAGAAAAATAGTATGATAAATATGAGGATATCGTGTATGATAGAATTACAGAAAATGATAGATACAGATCAATACTTGTGGTGTGGTGATGCAGTATTAGTGAGAGTTATCGGCGGAAAGTCGGCATTAACCAAAATTGGTTCTGATTATACAGACGATTATACTGTCAACTCTGTTCTTCTGCTGAATGGAAAACCAATTGTTCAGGGTGAATATCCGATTTGCTCGACTTGTTCTGCACTTCTTGCAAGAGGATATGGTATTGAAAACACCGATTGTGAAGAATTGCAAATGATTCGTAAAAAGATCAATTCAGCCTATGTTGACTTACAGACCTCTGTCTGGAACATAGAACCAATACTTGATTTGCTTGATGACGGATACTATGTTATTGCAGATGCAGAAATTTATCCAACAGATGGAAGTAATCGTTTTTTTGCCAATGTTCCTGATAAGCTATGTCATATCGAGGCATCATGTTCCACATATTACTATAGTGATTTTCTGACAGCAGTTGACGGATTTCCTGCTTTTCTTTATCCGACACAATCAAATGCTGTCCTTAATCCTGAAAGAGCTTACTATTATTTTGATAGGATTGATAAAGACAATGCACCAAGAGCGATTGCCTATTATGACAACGGTTTTATCTGTGCATTGCTTGACGGACACCACAAAGCCTACGCCGCTGCCAGAAAAGGCTGTCCATTATCAACACTTGTCATCATTCCTATGTCAGGCACTTATCAAGAACAGCATTCATCAATTGCATATGCCTGCTTTTCGGAGATAACGATTCCGCTTTCTGCCCTTACTGCATATAGCAGGAAAAAACCACAACTCAAACAGATCATCCGATTTGATCACTTTCATAATGAACCGATAGCAGAAGATAATTTTGATTTCAGATTTTATCCTACTGTTGAGGAATTAACAGGAATCTATGCGGCTGGACTTGAAAATGTCCCTATTACGAAAGAACTTGTTGAGCAATGG
>CAMWOX010000173.1 GCA_947175975.1 uncultured Ruminococcus sp. | reverse complement strand
ACAGAATATCCATCTGTTACAAATGAAACGGCACTGCTCGCCCATCTTGCTGACAAGAATGGCGTGACACTGCGAATCTATAACCGGCTTGTGAGTGCAGTCGAGCAAAGAAAAATTATTCAGCAGGCAGTCCGGAAAAACAGCATGATGACCACTGCAAGTGATGCCAATGAGAGCATTAAAGCACAGAACAACATGAATGATGTTGTAAAAATGGTCTCCAACACCGGACGGAACAAAGAACCTCTCCTGCATACAGCAGTATTTATTGAATTAAGGGCTGTGTCACTTGAAAAATTGCGTGAACTGCAGGCTGATGTACAGATGGAACTGACCCGTTCGAAAATCTCAGTTGACAGGCTTCTGCTCCGGCAGAAAGAAGGATTTTTATCCGTCCTGCCGACTGGTTGGAATGCATTTGGTACACAGTTTGAACGGATTCTGCCAGCCTCCAGCACAGCGAATCTGTTTCCTCTGAATTATTCAGGTAAGACGGATGAAAATGGACTGTATATCGGGCGTGACAAGTACGGCACAAATATTCTGGTTGATTTTGACAAGCGAACCGATGACAAAACAAATTCCAATATTCTGATTCTCGGCAACTCCGGGCAGGGAAAATCCTACCTGATGAAACTGCTGTTGTGTAACCATCGTGAAGCCGGAAAATCTGTGCTTTGTCTTGATCCGGAGGCAGAATATCTTGAACTTTGTTCCAATCTGGGTGGCACATATATCGATATGATGTCGGGTGAATTTATGATTAATCCCCTCGAACCGAAATCATGGGGCGATGGTGAAAGAACCGAAGATATGCCGGAAACGTTCCGCAGAGTCACCAGACTGAGTCAGCATATCAGCTATCTGAAAGACTTTTTCAGGGCATATAAGGACTTTACAGATGCAGAAATCGACTGCCTAGAAATCATGCTGATGAAGTTATATGCCCGTTTCGGCATGGAGGATGCAACAGATTTTAGCCGGATATCGTCTGAAAATTATCCGACTGTTTCAGATTTATATGACCTGACAGAGAAAGAATATCAGGCTTATGACAGAGAAAAAAAGAACCTCTATACCGAAGAAATGCTCCGGAATCTCTGTCTTGGACTGCATTCCATGTGCAAGGGTGCAGAGGCAAAATACTTCAATGGTCACACGAATATTCAGGATGGTGAGTTTATCTGTTTTGGTGTCAAGGGTCTGATGGATACAAATAAAAAGCTCAAGGATACGCTGCTTTTCAATATTCTGTCATTCATGAGCAATCAGCTTCTCTGCAAAGGAAATACGGTTGCTGCGATTGATGAGCTGTATCTGTTCTTAAATAATCTGACCACAATCGAATATATCCGGAACGGCATGAAGCGTGTGCGTAAGAAAGAATCTTCGTTTATTCTGGCAAGCCAGAATATCGAGGATTTTCTTCTGCCGGAAGTGAAAGAATTCACAAAGCCGCTGTTCAGCATTCCCAGTCACCAGATGATTTTTTATCTTGGCAACAATTCTCCTGCTGAAATCATGGAAGTACTTCAGATGAAAGAGTCAGAATATGCTCTGATTCAGTACGCAGAACGTGGCACCTGTCTGTACAGATGCGGAAATGAACGCTATCTGCTTCAGGTCATTGCTTCGCCGCATAAAGAAAAATTATTCGGAAGTGCCGGAGGAAGATAGACTTGCATTGTACCGCTGAATGTGATATAATACAGAAAAAGGGGGAACTTTTATGTGGTACACACTCATGCAAAAAAATTATAAAGTGATGGAGTTGCTAATTCAGCCGGACGGTACCAGGATTGATGCAGTTGGAAAAGTGCATCATGTTCACAGAATTCCTGTTGGTATTCCAGTCATAGACGATATACCTGACTGTACAGCAATGAATCACTGGTGGCATCGGCGTTCCATTCCAGCAAGCCGTAGCGGCGTTGCACAGGCACTGAGAACTCTGAATCTGAAAGTGCCGCAGGAACTGCTGACAAAGTGTCTTGGACTGAGTTTGTCTGATCAGTATTGGGTAAAACCAGGTGGAATGGATATGACATGGGAAGAAGTGAATTTTTTTGATCATGATTTTTCTGAGGATATTGGCAATATTCTGTTTGGAAACAAACCGGACAGTGAAAGCCTTGATATGATGTCACCAGATAGCACGGTAAACGGATGGCTCAGAAAAAAATGGAAAATTATTCACGGGAAGCGATGTCTGATAAAGGGAGGGGCAAACTTTTTTCAAGAACCGTTTAATGAAGTGATTGCTTCAAAAATGGCTGAAAGACTGGAAATTTCTCATACGGAATACCGGCTTGCCTATGAAGGAAAAAATCATATGCCTGTCAGTGTGTGCGAGGATTTCATTACCAGAGACAGCGAATTGATCACTGCCGGAGAAATCAGCAGAGTGCTGCCGATGGAAGCAAATGAAGATAAGTTTGGGCATTTTATCAGGTGCTGTGAATTCCTGAAGATACCAGATTATCGTCGCAGTCTTGATGAAATGCTTGTGCTGGATTATCTGATTGCCAACCAGGACAGACATATGGGAAATTTCGGTGCTGTTCGGAATGCAGATACACTGAAATATATCAGTCTGACACCAGTATTTGACTGCGGAACAAGCCTGCGTTATGATACCCCGACTGTATATATTGAGCCGGATTTAAATGTGGAATCACAACCGTTCCGAAGTTTTCATGATGAACAGATCCAGCTTGTTCATCATCCGGAACGCTTTGATTTGAACAAACTGGATGGCATAGAAGATGAAATTCAGGAACTGTTTTCTAATGATAAGGCAAGGGCATATATAGATGGACAGCGTGTCAGAAAAATGATAGAAGTGATTCTGACACGGATCCAGATGCTGAAAGAGAGATTTTCAAAGTAGAATATCTGTTTGAAAGCCGCAGAAATGTGGCTTTTTATTTTTAGAAAGGAGCATGATTCCAATGAAGAAATACAATACAAAAGATCATGTTTGCTGTAATGGTGATACGGCATGAAAGCAGTACTCATCAAGTTGGCTTTGTGTCTGCTGGGGGATGAAAAAACAAGAAAGAAACTGCTGATTGCTGTACTTTCTGTTATTGTTGGATTGCTTGGCATGATGTGTCTGCCGTTCATTGTCCTGCACAGCATGAACAAAATCGGTGTACCGGAAATCAGCACCAGTGCTGTCGACCAGACACAATTCCCAACGAATATCGATACTGAAAAAACAGCAGAACTGGAAGTCACAGGGCAGACAATTGCAAATGCAATGTCTGTCATTGGCTTGCAGGAGCAGACTATCAAGGCACAATTAATTTACCTGTCATTCTTTGAGGACAAAGAAATCAGTGATTTTTCTCAATATGCTGGATTTTTTTCTTGTCCGGATGACAGAACTGTGATAGATTCTTTGAATCAAACTTACAATCTGAATATTTGCTATGAAGACTTTATGCGGAGTTATACTATGGTCATGAATGCGATCATAAATCCGTATCTGTTTACTAATACAACAACAAAAAATGCCTCCGACCTTGCTGCATGGGCAAGAAATGCATATGTGTCCGGCTGGGGATTTGCATCTGGTGCAAGAGGGGAAATGGATTCGGAACTTCGGTATCGCTGTGCGGATAATGTCGGGCTGCTGCTGGGATATCTGAACTACCATCTGGATGAAAAGCTGTTCAGCAATGATTATGATACGCTGTTTTATACAGAACAAGGCACTCTGGATACCATGCCGGATGTGGCTGGAATTGGTGTGTTCAATGGTGAGGAGTTTGGAGTTTATGCCGGTAACGGTGAGGTCATTTTCTATTCAGAAAGTGTTGGTCATACAGAAAAAACAATACTGACATGCGGAATCTGGACAAGCTGGTGCACGTTTGATGCAGTTGAATATCCGCAGGAGGTATGGGATGCCATACAGGCATTACAGCCGGAAGAATCTGAAGAAAATGAAGAAATTTATGATAATGAAAGTGAGGAATTAGCTAATGAGAATTAATCTGAAGAATGGAAACTGTGAACTGACAGAAGATTTTCCAAAGAATCTGTTCGGATTACAGGATGCACTTGACCGTCTGCATCAGTCAGAAAACAGGAGTGTCCTGTTCAGTTTTGACTGTTATGCTGAAAAAAATATTCTGCCACCGGCACTGTTGAACAGAGAATTTCGGACAGATATATTTAAGCTTAATGTGTTCACAGAA
>CAMWOX010000172.1 GCA_947175975.1 uncultured Ruminococcus sp. | reverse complement strand
TGTTGGCTTCCTCATTTATCATTCCGTCTTCATAAGAAATGCCGAGCTGTCGGGCGATAGGACCGCTTACAAGGACATATGGAGTCCAGCCGTGCGTACTTGCCAGCGACTTGTAGAAATTACCGTTTGCAAAGCATCTTGTAATCGCAATACACAACGGCATATACTCCGGCGGACAGCCTGCCATAATGGCATTGACTGCAACATGATAAGCGAGAATTTCTCTGTTTGCAGGAGGTACATCCTGTACTTCGCTGTTTCTTGTATTGACAATATCTGTCGCCTGATATGTCGTATATTGCAGATAATATTCTACTTTTTCCCTGGTAGGCGGTACAACGGCAAGCCCATCAGACATCTCGTTGACCTCGTAGAATTGCTGCACACGCTCGTGTGAACCAGTAAAGACAATATCATCATAGTTTACACCAGCTACATCTCCTGCGATTCTATCCATTTCCGCCTGCGTGATCTGAGTTGTAAGAGCTTTTACAATCTGGGGATATAGATTTTCACGAGCTTTTTTCTGCTGTACTTCGGTTGTATCGCTTGCAAATGCTCCGGGATATGCAGCAGTTCTGACAACAGGTACACCTCTGTTATAGCCTGTTGACTCAATCTGAGGAACAAATGCCTCAGCTCCGACCACAACTGCCGGAATCCCTGCATATTCTGCCGCAAGTCCGTTTCCTGTTTCTTTTACGGTACAGATACCACAGCCACAGTTCCCCGAAATGACAGCATCAATCTTGTATTCCTTGAGTTTCTGCTGAAATTCTTTGGATTTGTCGCTGATACTGTTCGGATTGAATGTACCGCTTTTGCCGATTTCGTCCGTCATATAATAAGTAATACACCCATATTCCTCTTCCAACATATCAGCAATGATCTGGTGTGTCACAGAAGCAGAGAAACTTCCTCCTACAAGAGCTATTCTCTTGCCTTTCAAGGAATCCAGACGAGCAGGCTGTTCAATCGCTGTAACAGAAGAACCAGACGGAACAGGCGATAAGATCTGATATTCATTTTTGGTTGGCTCAGCATTGGATGCTTCCGCCCTGGCTTTCAGGTAGATTGCTGTATCGGGAACAGCAATGCTGGTGATGCAGGTTGCCACAAGTGCAATTGACAGCAACCGTTTCAAAAGGCTGTATTTCATAAAATCATCCTTTCATTTTAATTATGATAATATATTACATCAGAAAAAAATGCGTCTGAAAAAATCGAAGATGTTGTTTCATCATTTTCAAATTTAAGATTTCCATCCTGATCGAATGTGTAAGAAACTGTATACGTTGTTTCTTTGTCCGTTACGAGGCTGAAAATCAAAGTACCATCCTCGACCGTATACGCATAATACATAGATCTGTCAAGTGCCAGATCTTCGCTGTAGTATCTGATGACCATAACACCAGTTTCCAGAAACTCCACAGTTTCGGTATAGGACAATTCGATCGTATAGTAAGAAAGAGACCTTTCCTTTGTTACCCATTCAGCTATGAGAGCTTTGTCCGTTTCAAAGGTTTCGTAAGCTTCATTTTCGTATTCAGGTGCCTTTGCTCTTATGAAAACATAATCCTCTGATGGTAATTTTTCTCCCGTCTGCTCATCAGAACTTTCAGGATATGTAATGGTGAGTTCTGAACCCTCTATTTTGTATTCGAGGTCTACAGTGCCCATATTGATATAGCTTTTGCCGTCTTTTTCAGACAGCTTATATTCACCTGCTTCAATACCGCCGTCAAAAATCGTTTTATATTCTCCATCTCCGTATTTACCCGGTTTGCTAAAGGCATAGTATACCTTAGGTGTAAAATCTGTGATTTCAGGGTTAACAACCATCTGCCAATCACCACTTATCGTCTGTGAAGTATTCATGATGACGAAGCAGATGACCAGTGCGCCAATAATCAAAACGGCTGCAATAACAGCTATCATTTTCTTTTTTTTCATTAGTCTCTCTTTCATCATTAAAGAACCCCTAGCTATAAACTACAATCATTAAAATTAGATTAAAAACAGGGCAAACAATCTATAAAATATGAAAAAGAATCTATTCAATTAGTAATAGATCTCTTGCGAAATTAAACAGACATATCAAAGTTGCAGATACTAGCAAACGAGGATTATTTTTTCTGCGTTTTTTCGGCAGAAGGGAGTTCAGATGTATTGCTGTAATTCCTGTATCTGCACATGCATGAACGCCAGATTCTTTGAATCATCTGAAATCATGCTTCTTTCCATTGCAGAGACTTAAGCAGATAATTTTGAGTGTTTTCTGTTCTACAACTAACTGAGTTTTTAATGTATGTCTTTTTTTCTTTCCTGAGTAATGTTATGAAAGACATTAAAAATATGAAAATAGATTCAATATTTTATTCAAAAATGTTCTTCTCTATTGTTCAGCAGACCCATGTCATGCTTACTACAAATGGATGTAACACGCACCCTCTATCCCATTTGATTGGGAATACTTAAAAGAATTAAAAAAATTAAGGTAGACATGCAAAAATGCCTTGGGCGAAGTATCCTTGTCGCCTTGTATATTTTACGCACTAGAGGGGCGGTGTTTCAGCCATATTCCTAATGCAACCTGCAATATACAGTTCGCATGGGTTCGCTTTATTGTGTAGTATCATTATATCATTTTTTTAGGATGGTGTCAATAAAATAAGAAAAAATGAAATCATCAGAATCACTAAAATTTTTCCTCTCCCGGTTTGGCAAGTGCTTTGGAATATCTTTTGTAGATTCTGCTCCCATCAAAGTATGTGACAATCATCGGATCAGCTCACATCGTGTATTCAGCGAATACTTTTTGCTTTTTTACAACTGTAATACTAAATAGCATAAAATTTTTCTATTTGGCATGTTGAAAACTGTTTTTTTATCAAATTTTAGAAAAAACATCCCTCACTTTCTCTTGGAAGTGGGGGATGAATTGCTGACTGAAAAATCAGAATAATTACTTAATATGATAAATATAATCCGACTTGCGTTCTGGTGCTTCCGGTAATTCACAGTTTGCATAGCCAATCACACAATGTCCGATGCCCTCATAGTCTCCCGTGATACCCAGGGATGCGAGGATTTCCTTGCACTCAGCTGTTTCAAATTCTTCTTTGGCTCTGTGAATCCAACAGCTGCCTAGTCCCTCAGAATGTGCCGCAAGCATGAGATTTCCCATCACGAGACTGCCATCATAAAGATAAGTCGGTTTTGATTTGTCAGCAAGAACAATCAGTACAACTGGTGCATGATAGAATGGATCAAAATCTGTTTTCCCCATAAATTCCGCATTCAGTACAGATAATCTGTCACGGAGCTGTTTGTTTGTCACAGCAATAATGATAGGGGACTGCATGCCTCTGCCAGTTGGCGCATAAGTTCCGGCTTGGATGATTCTTTTGAGAACATCTTCTGGAACTGGATCAGATTTAAAACTTCGGATACTTCTTCTTGTGAGCATAGCATCAATGATTTGATTCATGAAAAATTCCTCCAATATTTTTTTTGATTATTCGCAAAGCAGAGGGATCAGCTCCGCCGGTGTGGAAATTAATATCCCAGCATGGTGTTCTTTCAGAAACGCTTCACTGCGGAATCCCCATGTCACGCTGATACAAGAAAGCCCTGCATTTTTGGCTGTTTCGATATCTATTTCAGAATCGCCGATATACACTGCCTGCTCCGGACTGCATTGCAGGGCTGTCAGGACGGAAAGTACGCTGTCCGGTGCGGGTTTTCTTGGAATGCCGGCTTTTTCTCCGGCAACACTGTCAAACAGGGCAGGGAAGTAAGTCTCGCAAAGGGATTGTACTGCATAATCTGCTTTATTGGAAACAACAGCTGTCAGGAGTCCCGCATGACGGATTGTCTGAATGACTTCTATGATCTGTTCGTACGGCATCGTATGATCCGCATAGTGCTGTGTATAATAGGCAGTGAAATCTTCATATACCTGATTTATTTTTTCCGGATCAGATAAATCCGCAGGAACAGAACGTTCAATTAGTTTACGGATACCATTGCCGACAAATTGCTGGATCTCGGACAGCGTTCTCTCCGGGAGATGATTTTTTTGCAGAGCATAATTGACACTGAGATACAGATCTTGCAGTGTATCTAGAATCGTACCATCCAGGTCAAAAACAGCAAGCTGATAACGCATAAAAACACTTCTTTCATGTAAATTTTGGGATATTTTTTATTTTCTGACACTGAGAAATAA
>CAMWOX010000171.1 GCA_947175975.1 uncultured Ruminococcus sp. | reverse complement strand
GTTATAATACTTATACACTGTTTTTTCGCAGAAAAAAGTCTTCTGTATTATATTTTCCGGCTTGTGCCAGACTATACCAGACTGCGATCATTTTTCTATATTTTTAAAACAGTGTACGCATTACATGAGGAGGTTGCAAATCTATGCAAATCACAGACATCAAAATCCGCAAAATCATGACAGAAGGAAGACTCCGTGCCGTAGTTTCCATCACAATCGATCAGCTGATTGCTGTACATGATATTAAAATTGTACAAGGCGACACAAGAATGTTTGTCGCTATGCCGAGTCGCAGGGATGAGAACGGAACATTCCGTGATATTGTTCATCCGATCCAGCCAGAAGCAAGAAAACTGATCGAAGACAGCATTCTTGAGGCATATGAGAAACAACTGACACTAATGGAAATCGAGTCGCAGAACCCAGATCATAATGCGGCATGATGCATCCACACCATATTTAATTTATGCAGGAACGGCTTTCGCCGTTCCTTTTTTTATTCTGGTCTTAGGATGCTTGATTTTTCATAGCAGCATATTTTAAAATTGCAATCTGTGTCTTGGCATCTGGAAATTGATTTTCCAGAACTTTCTCAAATGCCGTCCCGAACGGCATTCTTTCCACATCCAAAAATTCGTCACTGTCAAGAGACTGCTTGCTGAATACCAGATCTTTTGCAAGATAAATATGAATCACTTCACTGCAATAGGCAGGTGTCGGAAACAAGTTTCCCAGATACGTGAAAGAATTTGCTGTACAGCCACATTCTTCCAACAGCTCCCGTTTGCCGCAAGTTTCAGGATCTTCACCATATTCGAGCTTGCCAGCCGGGATCTCCGTTGTTACGGTTTGATGTGGATAACGGAATTGTTTCACAAGCAGAATTTCTTCCTGATCCGTCACTGCCAGAATGCATACACCACCAGGATGCCGCACGACTTCCCGGAATGCCTGTGATTTGTCTTCCAGTTGAATAGTATCTCTCTCAACATGAATAATTTTGCCATTGAAAATACTCTCACTGCTTAGAGTCGTTTCATTCAGATGATCTGTGTTGATCTTTGGATTTGTCATTTCTTGTTGCTCCTCTCAGATAATAAATATATGTCCTGGATGCTTTTACACCGTTTGTAGAAATATACTGCTCCGGCATTGTACAACCAGGTAATGGATTTGCCTTTGCAGAAATCAGCAAATACATCAATAGTGCAATCACACCCAAAACTGTGATAAAAATACCAATCTTCAGCCCAGGCAGTTCATAAGAAAATACAATTTTATTTTCTCCTGCCTCGCACCGGATCGCCATAAATCCATTGCTGACATTCTCAATCTGGACTGACTGTCCATTGACTTCTGCACACCAACCGGAATCATAAGGAACACTAAAAAACACCAATTCCGGCTCTTGCAACGTAATCTCCGCAGAAAATCCCTGTGCATTGTACGCAAAATTTTCACAGGCTTTCTGTGCATGTTTCTGACATGCATTCAGATAATCTTGCCTATTCAGTTCTGATTCTTTCGGAATTTCATACGGATTGATGATATCTTCATAACGTTCTGCCTGTTCCTGATCCAGAATCAATGCATGAATCAATAATTTTTCTCGCAGGGATTTTAATTTCTTGTCTGCGTTTTCTGCATCACCAATAGATTCCGTCAGCATTTCTTCCGTGCAATAATTCTCATATGTAAATCCCATAGGAATAAAATACTGATTTTGATAGATGATAAAATCATTTTCCGTCCGGTCGTAGACAAAACCAGGCAGAGTACTCACAGGTACAGCATCTTTCGGATCTTCAGAATTTTCAGAAATTCTCTCAAAATAATATTTCACAGAGAACAGTCCCCGGATCGTATAATGTCCAGTGTCTGCACGGGATGCCACATCTCTTGTAATACCAATACTGTCATAGAATCCCATAATAGATGGACTGACAACACTCTGAAAACATCGCATACTCGATAATCCCCAGAACATTGGATAATTGTCATAATTTTCTGAAATATCCACCCTGAAATAATCATCCGGATCTGTTTCATAAGAAATACTGAGATTTTCCTTGCCATGAATCGCTGTATGAATATATTTTTTGCCATCCGTGCCGATCGCTTTACCGAAATAAACAATCGTACAGGTACATGCAATACATGCCGCCGTTGTAAGCAGAATTGCTTTTTTCTGAAATGCCTGCTTGTCTTCCCGGAGCTTGTAAAGATAACATGCCCCTGCCAAACAAAGAATGCTGACTGCAAGTGCAATCCAGAAATAAAACGGAATACTTGCAAATCTGAAAAATTTGATTTTGCCCTCTTCTTTGGTTGGCAGAACAGAAAGCAAGCCAAATATGTCCAACATGACCACACAGAGCCGTAAACCATGTTTCCATTCCAGATGCATTTCTGCATGATCCAGTGCATATGCGGTCATCATTGCCATAATCAGAATCGGCATATAATACCATCTCGCATAATATGCCGCATTCAGCATATAGAATAAACTGTTCAGAACCGGAACAAATGCACAGATCATGCAAATATAAAACAGAACACTTGCCCAGTGTTTCGGTTTCTTGTGCAGAAATGCAATCACACCTGCCATTGAAAATAATGGCAGATACCCCCCAATGGATGCCCATTTGGAAGAATCGCTTGTAAACAGATTTGCTCTTGCCGGCGGATCAGGAATCATGAAAAAGCTTTGAATCATTCTCGGAATTTTTGTCCTATCAGAATAGAGTATCATATCCTGTCCGAACAGATATTCTGACACACGGCTGTTTGCTAAAACTGCCTGTGCTGCCGGCAGTAATACAATACAGGCAATACAAACACCCAGAATCGCTTCTGATACCAGCATAAAAAATTCTTTCCAGGAAATTCTGATATTTCCTGTACATAATCTGACCAGAAAATAAATGATCAAAAATACTGCCTGTCCGGCAAAGAAAAAATAATTCAGGATCGCCATCAGTGCAACACTCAGTGCAAAACAGCCTTTTCTATGATTTCTTAGAAATTCTTCCATAGTGATCAGCATCAACGGAAAGAATGCTGTGACATCCTGAAAATGATTGAAAAAAATATTAAAGATCTGAAATCCTGAAAATGCATAAAGCAAGCCACCAACCACAGCAATATCCTGATTTCTGACAAAATAACGGATATAGCCGTAAGCAGTCAGTGATGCAATCCCGTGTTTCAGGCACACCAACCAAGGAATCGCATACAGTACCCAATCCTGCGGCAGTAACACAGTAATCCAAAAAAACGGACTTCCTGTTAAGTAAAATGCATAAGATCCGATAAAGCTACTTCCTAGATCTGTATACCAGTTCCAGCCCAGCAGACCTTGATTTCTGACAGCATCATTGGCAAGCTGATAAAACGGCAGCTGCTGTGAAACAAAATCACCATAGTATATAAAATACCCCCGGTCTATTATTAATAATGGCAGCAGGACAACCATCAGACTCAGAAATCCCAGTCCAAATGCAAGCAGATATTTTTCTTTCTGCTGTTTATCCAGCAAATTATCACCACCAAACCGGAAATTTTTCAATACTTCCTGCATATACTATACAGGACTGAAAAATGATCAAGACAAACATGCAATATTAGCAAGCACACCCTGCTCGGAAAGATCCAGCAATGCATAGCTGTATTTTCCATAATCCCGGGGAATTCCCAAACTGCCTGGATTGATAATATATAAGCCGTCTTCATAGCGACACTCGCTTACATGTGTATGTCCATAGAGCAGAATATCCGCCTGGTGTTCCCTTGCCTCATGAATGATCCTGGCAGAACTGTACTTCACCCGGTAATAATCACCGTGTGCGGCAAAGATCTTATGCCCATACGGCAGATCCAATTCCAGTGTTCGCATTGCCTGGGAAAGAATCCCAAAATCACAGTTTCCCTTGAGACAGTAAGTTTTCTGTTCCAATTCCGGATGGTTCGAGAATAAATGATATAAATCTTTTTCACCATCCCCCAGATGAATTAATAAATCTGCATCCTGATGCATTGCAGTCACCTGAAACAGGTGATCCACTGCACCATGCGTATCTGACAGTACAATAATCTTCACAACTAATTCCTCCTTATCCAGTTTATTATAACACAAACTGTAAAAAAATACAATACAGTTTGAGAAAAATCTACACAAGAAAGGTGATTTTTTTATGGGAACTATGAATAATCCGAACCCACAGAATCTCAATGG
>CAMWOX010000170.1 GCA_947175975.1 uncultured Ruminococcus sp. | reverse complement strand
GAACAGGACGGCGTGCGAATCACCAAAATCGGCGGTGTTGGTAATGCACAGGGCGACTACTACGTTGTCGTTTTCCATCACGAGGACAAAAAAGATGGCGATTTATGGATTGTCATTGTCGGCAGAAACACGGCAGGAGCAACGTTGGCTTTTACACCAGATTCCGGCACACAAATAGAACCGGAGTTTACTGCCATTCCGCACGACGAGGATGGCACTCTGATTCTGATGTTTGAAGAAATCGGCACAGGCACAGCTAATTAATCGCAGGGAGGCGTATAATTATGGAAAATTTTGATTTTAATGCGGTTCAGCAGCCAACAATGCAAATCACACTGCCGGACAAAGAACGCACGAAAATTGTATTGACAATGCCAAGCACCTCTCTTGTGGAACGTTTAGATGCTGTTTCTGACGAATTAAACGAAATTTTTGCGAAGAAAGACATCTCCACTATTCATCAGGTCTACCAGCTTCTCGCAGAAATTTTAAGCTGTAATCAGGATTTCAGAGAGTTTACTGCCGAAGAACTGAAAAAATGCTTGAGCTTTGATCATATCGTTGCATTTTGCCTGGCGTATATTAAATTTCTCGGCGGTATCAAAAAAGCAAAAAACTGACACTGCCGTATTATCCGTATACGCAGGATAATACGGAAACACACAGCTATCAATATACAGTTGATTCGTTTTGGAAACAGCTTGTTTCAGAATACACAGGACTGAATTTTTTGCAAATCGGAGAGCTGAACTTTCTGAAATATCTGACATGGCGCAGGGATGCATATATCCGCCGTTTGGAACAGACAGAATCAGGACGTGAATATCTTGACAACGCCTGGCGCATGGAACGCACTGAACCTGACAGAAAGTCACTTCGTCAAAAGCTGAAAAAGGAGTAATTTCAGATGGCAAGCCAGACAATTAAGGGTATGACAATACAAATCAGCGGGGATACGACAAAATTAGGAGCTGCCGTCAAGGATGCTGAAAACAAATCAAAAAGTCTAGGTAAGGAACTTTCAGAAGTCAATAAACTGCTGAAAGAGCCGGATGCCAATGCGGTAGAACTGCTGGCACAAAAACAGCAGATTCTAACTGAGCGGATTTCTACTACCAAAGAAAAGCTCGATGTCCTAAAGCAAGCAGAAGCCCAGGTGCAGGCGCAGTTTGAAAAAGGGGACATCACTGCCGAGCAGTATCGTGCATTTCAACGTGAAATCCAGTATACTGCCAATGCGATGCAGGGCTATGAAAAAGCGATCCAGCAGACCACAAAGCAGTTAGCGGAAGCCAAAGTGAAAACCGGGGAAGAAGCCTCTTCCCTGGATATGCTAAAAGCAAAGATTTCCTTGCAGGAGCAGGAACTTTCCAAATTAACAGACCAGTACAAGAGTGTTATCATTGCAGAAGGTGAAAATTCTGAAACAGCAAAAGAGCTGAAAGACAAGTATAATCAGCTTAACAGCGAACTTTCAGAAAGCAAGAAGAAAATGGCTGATGCGGAAACTGCTGCTGCTTCACTCGGTCAGGCAGAAGAAGCAGCTCTTTCTCCTATGGATTCCCTGAAAAAGACGATTTCCGAACAGGAGAAAGAACTTTCTGTCCTGAAAGATGAATACAAGAATGTTGTCATGGAGCAGGGAAAAGATTCTGATGTCGCCAGACAGCTTGAAAGTCAGTTTGATTCGCTGAATCAGGAACTGCAAGCCAATCAGCAGAAACTTAATGATGTAGAGCAGGAAGCCAATCAGCTCGGACAAGCAGAAAAAAACGTCCTGACTCCTCTGGAATCTCTGAAAAAATCTGTTGCTGACCAAGAAAAAGAACTTGACCGCCTGAATACAGAGTATCAAAATGCTGTTGTTCAGTACGGAAAGAACTCAGATGAAGTAAAGGCTCTTGCATCACAAATCCAAAAACTGTCCGATGAGCATAAAGAGCAGAAAAGCCGTTTAGAAGAAGCAGAAAACGCTACCAAAGGCATCACAGCAACTGAAAAAACACTGACAGAGCAGTATAAATACCAGAAATCAGAGCTTGACAATCTCAAAAAGCAGTATGTCAATGTTGCCGCACAGTATGGCGAAAATTCCAAAGAAGCCAAAGCACTTGCCAAACAGATTGATTCTTTGTCTGGTGAACTTGCTGAAGAAGACAAGAAAATCAAGCAAGCCGAGACTTCAGCAGATAAATTTGATAAAACTTTGTCTGATACCTCAAAAAATGCCGACAAAGCCTCTGATCATGTCAAGGATTTAGGAGATTCTGCAAAAGACGCTGAAAGTGGTTTCAATGCAGCCACTGTAGCTGTCGGCGAATTTATGGGCAATCTGGCTCTTGAACTCTTGCAGAGAGCAACAGAGCTGATCAAAAATTTTGCATCCGGGACAGTTGAAACAGGCAAGACATTTGAAGCATCTATGTCCAAAGTAAAGGCTATTTCTGGGGCAACTTCCGAAGAATTGGCTGATTTGGACGCTGTTGCAAGACAATATGGACGTGACACGCAGTTTAGTGCCTCAGAATGTGCAGACGCTTTGTCATATATGGCTTTGGCTGGCTGGGATGTCGAAGATATGACAACTGCTCTGCCTGGTGTTCTGAATCTTGCCGCCGCCTCTGAGATGGACTTAGCCAAAGCATCCGATGTTGTCACAGACTATATGACCGCTTTCGGCTGGGAAGCCAACAGAGCCGGAGAATTTGCTGACAAAATGGCTTTTGCTATGGCAAATTCTAACACGGATACGGAAATGTTAGGAGAAGCCTATAAGAATTGTGCCGCAACAGCGGAATCTTTGCATTACAGCATGGAAGAAACAACCGCTGCCATTATGACAATGGCGAACGCTGGTGTCAAAGGCGGTGAATCCGGTACGGCTCTCAATGCTGTCATGACCAGACTTGCAACAGATACTAAGGGCTGTGCTTCTTCTCTTGCCGAATATGGTGTGAGCATCTATGATGAACAGGGCAATATGCAAAGCCTGTCCAGTATTTTGACTGGCATTTCAGGGATATGGGGCAACCTGACAGACGAACAGCAGGCAAATCTTGCAAAAATAATTGCCGGACAGCAGCAGTATTCCAGCTTTCAGACTGTCATGACAGGTCTGTCTGACACAGCAAAAGAAAACAAACAGTCCTTTGAGGATTACACAGAAGCACTTCTGAATTGCGATGGTGCTGCATCTGAAATGGCTGAAACCATGGCTGACAATTTGCAAGGCGACTTGAAAAAGATGGAATCTGCTTATCAGGATTTACAGCTTTCTATCTATGATGGCGTCAACACACCTCTACGGGAAGTTGTGCAAACCATCACAGGGGCTGTTCTTCCTGCATTCAGTAACCTTGTGAATGGCGTTGACGGAGCGGATAAAGAAGTTGGCAAGGCTGTTGGCGGACTCATTTCTACAATCCTGAACAAAACAACAAGTTTGCTGCCAACACTTTTCACAGTTTTTAGTAGTATCAGAACAGCAGTAATTCAAAATTTGCCACAGACATTCGATGGCATCATTCAAGCTGTTCTATTGATGATGGAAAGCTTAATTGATATTGTGCCAGACATACTTCCAGCATTATCAGAAAGTTTCCAAAAAATATTTTCATTATTATTCAGTAATATCGGTAATTTTTCCGGATTAGCCGCAGAGCTTATACAGGTTATTGGTGAAAACATTCTCAATGAACTTCCTAAAATAGGGAACACAATCATAAAAATCGTTAAAATACTGACACAAGACCTGATTCCTGCGTTTTCAAAGCAATTTCCAGAACTTCTAAAAACAATCCTAGGGCTTATCACTGAAAATCTTCCGACATTGCTGGCAAGGCTGAAAAAAGCTGTACAATACTTGCTTTCTGGACTGAAACCAATTCTTTCAGAACTAATTCCTGAACTGCTGAAAGTAATTGTGCAGTTCCTGAATGAAGAAATTCCTATGCTGCTGAATGCTGCCGCTGACCTGTTTGGCACAATTCTGGATGCTTTGCCAGACTTGATAACGGCACTTGCAGAAACTCTTCCGGACATTATCACAACAATTATTGACTGTCTTTTGACAAATATTCCCGTTGTTCTGGATACTGCAACAGCACTATTAATGGCGATTGTGGATGCTTTACCGCAAATTCTCGAAGCCCTGACAACAGCATTGCCACAAATTGTAGAAAAACTGATTGATTTCTTTACATCCGAAGACAATCTGCAAAAAATTCTTGACTCTGCATTTACCCTGCTGTCTG
>CAMWOX010000169.1 GCA_947175975.1 uncultured Ruminococcus sp. | reverse complement strand
ATTGGTTCGCAGCTTTTCGGTGACCGGGACTTCACATTCAGAAGACTTCAGGATTCTCTTGTCGGCGCAGAGCAGATCACGACAGCGTGCGACTCCAAGAATTTCACTGGTTCTAAACTGGCAAGTTTTATTCCGGTGGGCGATATTACCGTTTCTGTTGCATTCGACAACCGGATTGAGAATATTCCGGCATGGCTTGCCGACTGGACAAAGACGGATTTACAAGTGACAAGTTCTAATGATGTGATTTTCAATATCTATCAAAAGAAATTCAGCGGTTCTGATGATGCAAAGATCACGCTCGGCGCAACCGAACAGTCGGCTTACTGTGTGAATTATGCAGTATTCCTGCAAGAATCATCACAAAAAATAATGGGTGATGCCAATGCAGATGGAGAAGTTACTGTTGCTGATGCAGTTGTACTCCAAAAATGGCTGCTTTGTCACGGCGGACTTCCCAATTGGGAAAATGTTGATCTGCACAAAGACGGAAAAATTAATATATTTGACTTATGTTTGCTCAAGAAACTTTTAATTGAAAATAAGTAATCCGTAAAAACAAAAAGCCTGCATACTCACATAGATGCAGGCTTTTAGAATTTATTTTCTGTTTCTGCGTTGCCAACGTTTCCGCCGGATAAATGCTCGGATCAACTTGTACAGATCTTTTCCGAAAAACAAAAGGATATTTGCCAGTGAGATCAGAATGCAGATTCTGTTTGTCCAACTGCTGAAAATCAGGGAAATCACTAAGCCTATGCACTCCAGAATACCAAGATATTTCATCTTGATGGGAATAAAAAAGAACAGCAGAATTTCAAAATTCGGAAACAGAATTGCAAATGCCAGATACAGCGACAGATTCAGGAATGTATTTGTTGCATAGCCTGTAATCAGTCCACTGATGATCGTGCCAAGCATGCCACAGAGATAGTAAATATTGAATTTAAAGCTTCCCCACTGCCGTTCCAATGCATTTCCGATCAGCCAATAGAAGTACAGGGAAAACAAGATAAAAAACGGATCGCTGTCCAGCGGCAAGAACAGAAAAGTCAGAATCCGCCAGACTTGTCCATGAAAGACGGCATTCCGATCAAAATACAACAGCGAACTCAAATTATACGCATAACCCGGATTTGGAGCTGTGAATGAATCCAGCAGAAAAACAAGTCCCATGCCAAAAACAATAATCGTCATCAGATTGGGAATGGCATATTTTCTATATTTGCGTTCGAGCTTATTAAGAAACTGCATTAGGATAAAAAACACCTTTCTGTTAAAAAATATATTAAATATTATACTCTAAAAAACAGGATTTGTCAAGTCGTGGCTGAAATGATTCTGAATTTGTAAAAAATGCACAAAATATACTAACAAAACTGGACAATAAATCTGCTTTTTTGTGTCATTGTAATTTTCTGCAATCCGCTGTATAATAATAATAAGAAATTAAAATCAAAGGAGATCCATACATGAATTTGAAAAATAAAGTCATTACTGCTCTGACTGGAGTCATATTTCTTGCTTCTGTTCCTATTTCAGGAATAATAGAAAGCATGGAAAGTTGTGCAGCCGGATTTGTCCCCAAGGATGCTGTTGCATCTGTTACTGTCAACAATGAAACGTCTTATTACTACAATACAACCAGCTCCGGCGGTGCAGAGGCTATGTGGAATACTGCTATGTCAGGTTCTTCTGCCATGATAACATTATATCAGGACTGGGAGTCTTCTTATGGAACAAGATTTGGCACGGGTACAGGATTTGCTTTTGACGGTGTTTTGTGTGTGCCATCCGGTCACGAGATCACAATTGATCTGAATGGCTGCAATATTAATAGAAAACTGGAATTTGCGATCGAAAACGGCGAAGTGATTCACATAGAAAACGGCGGCATTCTGAACCTGACGGACACCAATACAGAACTGGGAAACAGCGGCAAAATCACAGGCGGCAACAGTCTTAATGGTGCAGGCGGCATCTATGTAGAAGAAGGCGGCACAGTCAATATGTGGGGCGGCAATATTACCGGCAATCAGACAGAAAGCAGCGGCGGTGGTGTGCTGCTGATTGGAGAAGGCAGCAGTTTCAGCATGAGTGGTGGTACGATTTCCGGAAATACAGCAAGCCAATGCGGCGGCGGTGTGGCATTATCCGGCGGTAATTTCAAATTCACAAACGGTACAATTTCCGAGAACCGTTCCCAATCCGGTGGCGGTGTCTATGCACAGGATGGTGTCGTGGAACTGTCCGGCGGAAACCTGACACAGAATGTAGCCGTACACGGTGGCGGTATTCTGATCAACAACAATGCCGAATTAGTTCTGCGGAGTAAAGCATCCGTACAGGGGAATATGGCATCTGGTGAGAATCGAATCGGTGGCGGCATTCTTGCGATGGGTACAAAACCAATCCGTGTCAGCGGTGAAATTACAGTTCTTGATAACAGTGCGGACGGTGTGCAGAGTAATCTTGTCTTCTGGCAAGATCCTGATACCGATACTGGTATTCTATGTTACATCCAGAATGCAGGATTGAACGAAACGGCAAAGATTGGTGTAGGTCTTTCTGGAAAACAGAAAAAAGCGGTCTTTGCACCAGCATGGACAGGTCCTGCGTGTTTTATCTGTGATGCGATAGATTATAAAATTGAAAATAAAGAAAATAATATGGAACTCCACAGGGTGACCAGCTATGCAACACTTGTGGGCGACAAGAAAATGCGTAGTATTATCATTGTAGGTGTCCTAGTTGCCCTGGCATTCATTGCAGTATTGATTTTAGCATTCAAGAGAGGCAACAAAACGAAAAAATCCTCCAAAACAAGTAAAAAGAAAGTAAAAATTTCAAAAAGACCTGCTCCAAAATCTGCACCAGAACCAGATACTTCAGAAACACCAGAGACAGAACTACCAGTTAATTATGACGAAATAGAATAAAATAATACCCACAAAACAGCATTTTCTAAGAAAATGCTGTTTTTACTTGACATTTTCCGTAAAATGTAGTATAATAATCCTGTCACATTCCATTACAGGAAATTATGATCAAATCTATCAGAAAGTGGGAATCAGAACTATGCTGAAAAACAATGAAAAAAGCATGGACAAGATTGTGGAACTCTGCAAAGGCAGAGGCTTTGTTTATGCAGGCTCGGAAATTTATGGCGGTCTTGCAAATACATGGGATTATGGTCCTTTGGGTGTTGAACTGAAAAATAATATCAAAAACGCCTGGAGAAAAAAATTTATTCAGGAAAGCCCTTACAATGTCGGACTTGACAGTGCCATTCTCATGAATCCTGAAACATGGGTAGCCTCCGGACATCTTAAGAATTTTACAGATCCTCTTATGGACTGCAAATCCTGCCATACCCGTCACAGAGCAGATCAGCTGATCGAAAATTTTGACGGCACAATTCCGGCAGGCTGGTCAAATGAAAAGATGTTTGCTTATATTCAGGAGCAGAAGATTCCCTGTCCGGACTGTGGCAAGCATGATTTTACGGACATCCGGCAGTTTAATCTCATGTTCAAGACATTCCAGGGTGTGACTGAAAATACAAAATCAGAATTATATCTCCGTCCGGAAACCGCACAGGGCATTTTTGTCAATTTCCAGAATATTCAGAGAACAACCAGAAAGAAAATTCCGTTCGGTGTTGCACAGATCGGCAAATCATTCCGGAATGAAATTACACCAGGTAATTTTATCTTCCGTGTGCGTGAATTTGAACAAATGGAATTGGAATTTTTCTGCAAACCTGATACAGATCTGGAATGGTTTGCTTATTGGAGAAATTATTGCCGTGAATTTCTGCTGAATCTTGGCATCAAGGAAGAAAATTTAAGACTCCGTGATCATGATCCAGAAGAACTGAGCCATTATTCCAAAGCCACAACGGATTTTGAATATTTATTCCCATTCGGCTGGGGTGAACTCTGGGGCATTGCTGACAGAACAGATTATGATCTGACCCAGCATCAGGAACATTCCGGAAAATCAATGGAATATTTCGACCCGGATGATAATTCTAAATATATCCCTTATGTCATCGAGCCGTCCCTTGGTGTAGAGCGTCTGTTCCTGAGCATTGTCACAGAAGCCTATGACGAAGAGATTGTACCGGAAACAAATGAAACCAGAGTCGTTATGCATCTGCATCCGGCACTCGCACCATTTAAGATCGCCGTTCTGCCGCTGTCCAAGAAGCTTGCACTGGAGGCAGCGGCAATCTAGCAGCCGCGTGCTAAAA
>CAMWOX010000168.1 GCA_947175975.1 uncultured Ruminococcus sp. | reverse complement strand
ATTCCTGTTCTAGATTTACTGGTAGAGACAAAGCTTGTGCCGACGAAATCCGAGGGCAGAAGATTAGTTCAGCAGGGCGGTATCAGTATTGATAATGAGAAAATCACAGATCCAAAAGCAGTGATTATGATTCAGGATGAAATTGTAATCCGGAAGGGTAAAAAAGTATTTCATAAAGTAATTTTAAAATAAATTTGAGATAATCTAAAAATAACAGCTCCGGTTTGCTTCCTGGAGCTGTTGATTTTTAAAAATGATATAGCAATTTTGCAAGTCCCATCTCGTTAAATAATAAAAATCTCCCAGCAAACAGGATAAGTATATAAGTCGGCAGTTCTGTAACAGTGACAGAATTTTGCTGAAATTTTTGGTTCAGAGCAGGACTGCATATTTTGTATATTATAAATCCAATGATTGCACCGGATGTATTTAATATCACGTCGTCAATGTCGGTTTGCCGGTTGTTAATTAATTGCGTGATTTCGATAAAGACGGAAAATAAAAAGCCAATGCCTGCTACAGCACTCCACCGACTTGCCTTTTCCCATAAGATAGGTACGAAAATGCCTAGGGGAATCAATAATACAATATTCAGCAGATATGCAACAATATCATTAGAAAACGGAATCAGATTTATGCTATCCTCTCTGATTTCCAATTGAAAGGTGATAGCTTCATAGATTGTCCCTGCTCCGGTAAAATGATATACACCAATGAGATAACATGCGAAAAGCATCATCAGAATAGAATAAGATTTAGAAATCTGTAATTTTTGTTTTTTATGGATGTGATGAAACAATCGCATAGTGATCAGAAACAGTATAAATGATGCTGAAAATTCATAGATGTAAAAAATAAAATCTTCCAAATTGCATTCCTCCAGTTTTTAGTTACTGGATTTTATTATATCACAGATGTATTTTTTTTGCAATAACAAGAGGAAATTCTTAAATGATTCTTAATGATACCTTAATTATTTTAGCATAAAATTAACAGCCCCGTGTCTGACGACAGGGAGCTGAAAAATTTTAAAATTGCAAGGCAATTAATAAGCTGATGATGCAGATACCGGCGTGAAAATGCTCTCTGCTTGTTCATCTGTCAGAGAGACATCAAAAATTTCCTGATAATATTTTTTTGTCTCCTGGGTGATGTCAATATCTTCAAACAAATTCGGATAAGCTGTCTTTGCAAACCATAGTAACGTAATTGGTGTGTCAATTCCCGGTGTGTAACTCCGATACATGCCAAGCGGCATTTTGTAGACTCTCTGATTCTCAACAGCGTCAATTGCACTCCAGTCATATTCACCAATGGTATTATTATATAAGTCTTCTGGATAGGCAGAAGTAAAATTAGTGATAAAAATCAGAGTTGGATTCCATTCATAGATCTGCTCCATGCTGACTGCTATGGAGTTATCCGTCGTGAGTTCTTCCCCGACGTTTTTGGCACCCATGGCATCTGCCCAGAATTGTCCGAAAAATAATTTTCCAGAAGTCGTGATATTAGAATCACTGTACTGGAACAGGAAAAATGCCTGTTCCCGTTCTTCTTCCGGGATTGTTTCAACTCGTTCCTGTACCATGGAATACACTTCATTGGAATATTCCCGGCAGATGTCGGCTTTGTCATTCTCCGGGAAGATCTGGCTTAATAAGTCAATCCAGTTGTTGAGTGTTTCGATTGTATTATACTCCCACTTATTAACAGAAATTGCAATCGCAGGAATCCCGGCTTGTGCAAGCTGTTCACCAATCTGCGGAGAATTTGCACTATAAAAGAAAATATCCGGTTCTAAAGCTACAACTTCTTCAATATTAATGCTTGTGCCATCAATAAGATTTGTCTGTGCGTTCAGGACTTCCGGATATAATTCACCAAGCAAACCGTTTTCAGCAGCTTTCATGCTGCCTTCTGCCATACCGACGATTTTATCGCCATTGTCAAAGAATACTGTCAGAACGGATGCAAGCGGCAGAATATCTCCGACAATAATCCGATCAATTTCAGCAGGAACTTCAATCACGTTTCCGGCATGATCCGTGACCGTGATTGTATCATCGGAACTGTCCGGCATTTCCGGTTCTGCCTGGATTTCAGAATCTACAGAATTGAGAGACGAAATAGAATCTGCGATATTTTCGGCATTACATCCGGCAAATGTGCTGAACATGCCCACTACACAGCACAGAGCTGTGATTCTGATGCTTGTTTTTTTCATGAATCCAACATCCTTTCAGCGTATATATTTATTTTTCCAACTGATCCAGAATCCATTGAAGATCTTCCGTTAAATCTGGCATCAGATCATGATAAATCCGTCCGGAAAATCCCTCATGTCCTAATTGGATGAATTTCACAGATTCCGGGCAGATCGGATGATACAATGGATCAGCAATTATATATTTCAGATCCGGATTTTTCAGAATCGCAATTAGTTCTGATTCATCACGGGCAATGCAGGCATTTTCAGATAAAAAATTTTTGTCATATTCTGTTGCAATAATTGTTCGGACAGCTTTGCCGGTTTCAAGTTCGATGGCTCTTGCCAAACTTTCCGCACTAACACCCTCGCCGATGATTACAATTACCGGTTCTCCGGGAATTTCTTTTCTCCGGCATAAAACAGAATTTTCTGAACAATTCTGAATCGCTCTGACAATTGTAGAACTGAATGCTTTTCCATAAGGTCTTGCCACCAGATAAGGCATCCCGAATTTTTTTTCCAGATATTTTGCAACGCCTATTCCTGCATAAGATACAACCAGATTGACATGTGCAGACGGTGCAAGCTTTAAATTTTCCAGAGAATCACCAATACACCAGCAGGAAATCGCTTCAATCTGATTCTGTTTCAGCATGTCACGCATATGCTGTACACTGCCGTTCAGGGAAAAATCCAACGGTGTGACACCTAGTAAATTCACAGAAAGTGTTTTTGTTTTTGGCATGGATTCTATCACGAACTTTTCAGCCAATGCCTGCATTGCCATGGAAACACCCTGCACATAAGTGTGCATTCCGTTTGTCGGAATCCCCATGCAGGGGATGCCGGTTTTTTTCTCGATTACGGATGCAATTGCCTTGAAATCTGTTCCGATCATCATTGGAATCGGTGTTCCTGCGAGAGCAATAAATTTTGGAGAGAGCTGTTCAGCGGTGGAAACTACATCATGGATCAGCTTGTCATCATCCCCCATGATCGCTTCCATTTCAGAGATACCTGACAGAAATACCATGCTGTCGAAGTCATACCAACGAGGTTCATCATGTGTGTTATAAGTTGAATTACAGCCGGATGCATCATGAATTACGGACATACCACCGAGTTCAAATAAAGCGGAACAAACACCGGATACGTCTGCCGTATAAGTTGAGATAATTCTTGCTGTCTGTTGATTTTTCATATGTTACCGCACCCCATTCCTTTGATCTGGACAAGCTTTCTGGTATCTTTTTTATGCAAAAATGCATCTTCTAGTAATTCCAGTAATTCGAGAATACCAGAAAATCCCCACATTCCGTTATTTTCTACAATATTGACAAAATAGGGTGTATTCTGGAAGTATGCCGCTTTTTGTCCGATGGCAAGCGTCTTTTCCTGGCTTTCACGGGGAAGCATCCGCATTTTTACCTGTACTGTTGCAAAAATTTCCAGATCCGGGTAATTTTCTTGCAGCCAGATAAAATCCTGTGATTCTTCTTGTGTGAAGCTGTCTGCATAGATTTTTGTCACTCTGAAATCATGTTCCAGTAAAAATCTTGCCAGACTCAAAGGACGCATGGTCGCTGTATAATCAATCACAATTGGTGTATCAGAAATCAGATTTTTGATTTGTTGGATTTTTTGTTCACATTCTGCGATCAGGTCAGAATAGTCCGGTAGGGAAGTATTCAAATATTCTGCATATTCTGCGAGAGATTCCTGGATTTCTTCATAAGAATAACTAATCGGCAGATAAAGCAATTTTTGATGATATTTTTCTGCAAGCATTTCTCCGGCGGCTTTTGCAACAGCATTATAGCAGATATTTGCGGATGCAGATGCCATATTCTGATATTGATTATAATTTTTGCAGTCATGAATTTCTGTTACAGCATAGCGTGCAATTTTAGCAAGTGCATATAATTCAGAATTTTTCCTTGTAGGCAAATTATTGCCAATGATATTGATTTTTCGGGTATTCTGTCCGGATTCCGGCTGATGCCAAAGACTGTAGAGCTGTCTGCGCATGATTTGATCCGGTGTCAGAC
>CAMWOX010000167.1 GCA_947175975.1 uncultured Ruminococcus sp. | reverse complement strand
ACTATATACAACACCGCAGAATACAGGGGAACAAATTTATCAAGAAAGGAAAAGTTACAGAAAGCATTATTTTCAGTAACAGTCATGTTATGAGCTATGAATTTAAAATATTAGTAGAAGGCGATTATGCATTGTTTACCCGTCCGGAAATGAAAGTGGAAAGGGTCTCTTATGATGTACCTACTGTTTCCGCTATGGAAGGACTGGTGAAATGCATTTACTGGAAACCAGCAATCAGAATTATCATTGATAAGATAATTGTATTCAATCCCATAAAATTTATCAACATACGCCGGAATGAAATAAAAAGTAAATTGCCATTATCAGCAGTAAAAGCCCAGATAAAAGGACAAAAAAATGATATTGCATTATATGCGAGCGATGAACGCACACAGCGTGCCGGAATGCTCTTGAAAAATGTAAAATACGGGATCTCTTTCCATCTGGAATTGACAGGGATCAGATCAGAACATCCGAGCGAATGTGCAGAAAAACATGATCATATCATGTTGCGCAGACTGCAAAAAGGACAATGTTTTCGTCAGCCCTGCCTCGGATGCAGAGAATTTTCTGTCAGCAGGATTGAACTTGTAGAAGAATTTGATTTCTCTCAGATTAGCGAAGAGTTGCAAGGAGATATTGACCTTGGCTATATGCTCTATCGTATGCAATTCAAAGACGGCGGAAAACCTGTCAATCATAACTGGGATAATCCTAAATTTTCAGATGAGGCAACTGCATTATATTACCGTCCTCACATGATGAATGGTGTCATTGATGTTGAAAAATACAGGAGGGAGCTGTTATGCTGATTAAAGCGTTATGTGATTATGCAGACAAACGTGAAACCAATCCAAAAGAAAAAAGCATTCCTGATGGCTGGTGTGAGCAAAATGTACATTTTAAAATCAGCCTTTCTTCTGATGGTAAAATTGTCAGTATTGATGATATTCGAGAATCTGAAATGACAAAAACTAAATCCGGAAAGGAACACACAAAACTTGTCCCAATAAAAATTCTTCTGCCTGAAAGAACACAAAAAAGCTGTATTGACTCAAATATAATTGAACATCGTCCACTGTATATTTTTGGTCTGGATTTTGAAAAAGGTTTATTTACACCAGATGTAAAATCAGACAAGGCAAGAAAATCCCATGCCGCTTTTGTCAAACATGAACTCGCATTTTTTGCGGATCTTGATTCTGAAATATGTCATGCTTATAGAAATTTCGTCGAAAAATGGAATCCTGAATCAGAAACAGAACATCCTGAATTGCTTAAACTGGGAAAAGAATATAAAAATTCTTATTTCAGATTTGCACTGACAGGCAGCAGAGGGTTTCTTGAGGAAGATGAGCAATTCATTGAAAAGTATAACAGGCTCTTGACAGAGAAGAAAAATGTACCTGTTTCAGAAGATACACCGTTAGTAGCTTGTGGTATACTTGGAGAAAAATTGCCGGTTGCAAGAATCCATGATAAAATTAAATTTCCTGGTGGAAATTCAACAGGCTGTGTTCTTGTTGGCATGAAAGAATCTGCGTTTGAATCCTATGGAAAAACACAGTCCTATAACAGTAATATTTCCGAACAGGCAATGAAAAAATATACATCCATGCTGAACAAATTGCTTGCCGATCCCGGGCACAGAGTTATTATGGATGATATGGTGGTAATTCTCTTTTTTGCCATGAAAGCTGATGATGCAAACGAATGTGATATGCTGTGGAGCTTTCTTTCAGATTCATCGTCTAATCCTACTGAAACGGAACAATTTATGCAAAGCATGTTCCATAAAGCCAAAAGAGGTACTGTTGGGGATACAAATATTCAGATAGACGAAAATGTTCTGTTTTATGTTGCAGGACTGACTTCCAATGCTTCCCGAATTTGTCAGAAATTTATCTATCGTGACAAATTCGGAAAAATCATTGATAATCTGGTACAACACCAGAGAGATCTACAAATTGATGAAGAACAAAATCAGCAGATCCGTTTCTCATGGATCAACAAAGAACTGATCTCGCCAAAATCAACCAAAGATAAAGTTCCGCCGCCACTCATGACAAGCATTCTCATATCAGCACTGAATGGCACGGATTATCCCAATGCACTTCTTGAAACGGTAGTAAGACGTGTAAAGACAGACAGCGATCAGGAAAACAATCATTTTATCAAGCTAAATCGCACACGAGTTGGTATCATTAAGGCATGTCTCAACCGTAAACAACGAAGATTAGGTAAAAAGGAGGAAATTACAATGTCTCTTAATCCCGAAAACAAAGACCCAGCATATCTTTGTGGCAGACTTTTTGCTGTATATGAAAAAATACAACAAGATTCTTCTGGAGGTAACCTCAACAGAACAATCAAGGATTCTTATTTTGCATCAGCTTGTGCAAGACCGTCATCCATTATGACGAAACTTTCACAGCTTGCACAGAATCATCTCCGAAAGCTTGGAGATAACACTAAAATCTACTATCATAAACTAATTGCTGAAATCGTGGATAGTCTGGAGGGAGCATTCCCACAAACCCTTGACCTTGATTCACAGGGTAAATTTATTGTAGGCTATTATCAGCAAAACAAAATTCTCTACACATCTCATAAATCAGATAAATCAGAAAATTGAAAGGAAGAAATTTATGGAAAATGCACTTAGAAACAGGTACGAATTTGTCATGTTCTTTGATGTGGAAAATGGCAACCCCAATGGCGATCCTGATGCCGGAAACATGCCAAGAACTGATCCTGAAACCTCTGTCGGTATTGTGACAGATGTATGCCTGAAAAGAAAAATCAGAAATTTTGTGGAACTTGCTAAAGAGAACGAATCAGGATTTAACATTCTCATCAAATCTGACCGTTCTTTGAACTCTAAATTTACGGATGCTTATCAGAAATTGAACCTTGCCACAAACCAAAAGGGGAAAAATTCCGATGATGTCAAACAAGCACAGGCATATATTTGTAAGAATTATTATGATGTCCGTGCATTTGGTGCAGTCATGAGTACAGGCAATGACCCTTGTGGTATTGTGAGAGGGCCAGTGCAAATTAATTTTGCCAAAAGTATTGATCCTGTTTTTGTACAGGATATCACGATTACACGTCAGGCAAAAACGACGGAAGACCGACAGGCAGATGGTGGCACAGAAATGGGAAAAAAGAGTTTTATCTCTTATGGTCTTTACCGTGCCGAGGGCTACATTTCTGCTCTTCTTGCACAAAAAGTAACAGGATTCAGCGAAGATGATTTAGAACTTCTCTGGAAAGCAATCATTAACATGTTTGAAAATGACAGAAGTGCAGCAAGGGGAAAAATGTGCCTGAGAAAATTGTATGTGTTCAAACATGATTCTGCATTGGGTAATGCACCCGCCCATGTGCTGTTTGATAAAATAAAAGCAGAAAAACATGCAGATGTTGTCGTGCCACGTAAATTTAATGATTATACAATTACTGTCGATGAAGTAATGCCGCAAGGTATTACACTCATAGAAAAAATATAATCCAATGAATATTCGAGCAATTCAACATTATATGTACTGCCCAAGGCGTTTTGCATTACTTGAAATCAACAAGGATTGGAACGAAAATGCATTTGTAGTTCATGCAGAACTGATACATGAACATGTACATGATGGCAGTCACCAATTTTCTGATCATCGGAAAGTTGTCAGAAGTTCCATTGATGTTTATAATGACCTGCCAGAATATGATTTATATGGTATTCTGGATTGTGTAGAATTTATCAAAAATAAAAACGGTGTTGCAATCAATGGACTTGATGGAACATACAAAGTTCGTATTGTAGAGTACAAACCAAAAGCACCTAAGGATGCAGCATTTCATGAGACAGATGCCATTCAGGTATTTGCACAGAAAATCTGTGCAGATTTTGTGTGGAAATGCAACAGTGAGGCATTTTTGTACTATGCTGATACACGGAGACGCATTGCTTTACCGTTTGATGAATCCTATGATACTATGTTGAAACAATATCTAAATGAAATGCGTGCTATTATGGAAAGTCATATGATTCCGCCACGTAAAAAAGGACAAAAATGTTCTGGTTGTTCGCTTTCAGATATATGTTTCCATAAAGAAGAAAAGTACAATGTCAAGGATATTGTTATGTCCATGAAAGGTGTGAGTTTGTCTTGAGAAAGTTACTTAACTCCTTATATATTACGAATGAATCTGCCTGGCTCTCTCTGGATGGTGAAAATATCGTATGCAAGCTTGAGGATAAAGAAAATTTCCGTATGCCGTTTTCTAATATTGAAGATATTTATTGTTTCAGTTTTCTGGGATGTTCCCCGGCAC
>CAMWOX010000166.1 GCA_947175975.1 uncultured Ruminococcus sp. | reverse complement strand
TGCCCGGAAAGAATTGGAACAGGAAAAAGAGCAAGCAGAGCAGCTCCGCCATGAGGCAGAATTATTAAAATCCGAATGGGAAGAAAAATCCCATGCTCTGGCGGAAAAAGAAAAAGAAATGCTCGAACAGGCATCCCAACAGGCAAGCCGGATTGTAGAAAGCACCAAAGCACAGTCCAACGCATTACTGGATGAACTGGAAAAATTAAAGCGGGAAAAAGATAAAGCCGATTTTTCCGCAAGAGTATCCGGCATGAAAAGTACAAGTACACAGCAATTGCGGGATATGTACAAAACAGCCAATCCTGTGATCGGGAATCTGGATGAGAATGGAAATTATGTCCTGCCACGGGAACTACGAAAAGGTGATCTGGTACTGATTGCAGATCTGCATCAGGAAGGAATTATTATCTCTGATCCTGGTAATTCTGAGTCTGTATTTGTACAGATCGGCATCATGAAAATGAAAGTACAGATTTCCAGATTGCGTCTGCTTGATAAAACGAAACAAAATCAGAATCAGAAGAAAAAACCAAAACGAAAGAATCAGGTTTCTATCAAAGCAGAACGCAAAGGCTCTATGGAATTAGACATCCGGGGCTATGCCTGTGATGAGGGCGTTCATGAAGTAGAACAGTTTATTTCCAGTGCATTGCTTGCAAATATTGGAACTGTTATGATCATTCACGGCAAGGGAACAGGTGTTCTGCGGAAAGCGGTTCAGCAGAAACTCAGCAGGATGAAATGCGTCAAATCTTACCGAAATGGCGTTTACGGTGAGGGTGAAGACGGCGTGACAGTCGTAACATTACGAGACTAAAAAAATGCAGACGACCGGGATTTTCCCGGATCGTTTGCATTTCTTATGTGAGGTGATTACAATGCAGGAATGTGAAACATGTGCCTATTATGAGTATGACGAAGAATACGAATGTTATGTCTGTGCCGTCAACATGGACGAAGACGAATATGCAAAACTGATCCAGGGACAGTACAGACGCTGTCCGTATTATCATGATGGCGATGAATACAAAATCGCCAGAAAGCAATAAAATCCAATTCTTACTGGAAATCTTTCAGGATTTTCAAAATCGCACTGCCGTACTTCCGGCATTTTTCGTCATTCTGGAATCCGTCCAATTTTCTTAGTTCTACAATCGTTCTAGGATTTGCCTGAATTAATTTGACAAGCTGGTCATTGTTGCAGATGATGTAAGGCTTAATATTTTCTTTCTGTGCCTGATTATAACGATAGGAACGTAAAGCACCATACACTTTGGAATCTTCAACAGATTCCCCAGGTTTTACAAGTGACTTTTTTGGTGCTGACTGTTTCACAGGAGCTGTCGGTTTTGGAAGGTACTCCGCAAGAATCCGCAAAATTTCCGTGCCATATTTTCGACATTTTTCATCAGACTCAAAGCCCGGAAGCGTTCTGAGTTCTTTCAGTGTCCGAGGATTTTTCTGGATCAGATTTACTAACTGCTCATTATTGCAGATCAAGTAAGGTTTAATCTTTTCTTTCTGTGCCTGATTGTAACGATAAGAACGCAAAGCACCATACACTTTGGAATCTTCCACAGATTTTGCAGATTCTTTCGGTTTGACAGATGTTTTCTGGGAATTTGTCTTTTTTGCCCGAGTAGAATTTTCCGGATGCTTTTTCACTGGTGGCTGTTCCGTTTTCGGTTGTATTTTTTTGACTGCCTGAGATTTTTCTGTATCTCTTGTCAGGAAAAACTCTGCAATTTCTCTCATCTCTTCATCAGACATTTCAGGAACATGGCTGTTCTTATGTAATGTTTCAATATAGGAAACCAACTCATCCGAACGCTTGACAATACTCTGGATTTCTTCTGGTGCTTCCTTCATGTTAATAATCGTTTTCGGATTGGCAAGTACAATTACTGACCGATAAATTTTTCTGAACGTCCTGTCAAAACCAATTCTCTGAATTACGTTTTTCTGTTCTGCCCGGCACATAGTATAAATCAGTTTCAAATGCCGTTCATTCTGTGTATAAGGACTCTCCATTCCCTCCATCTGGGAATGATCAAAATTCAAAATCCGGATAAAATTGCCGTTTGCATTGATATAAATATTACCATAGAGCCTTTTGCATTCCAGTACAAGTACCAGTTTTCTTGTCACCACAAGAAAATCAATCTGTGCTTTGCAGTCCTCAAACTGTAAATGCAGATCATGTAGAATATACATGGGCATGTAGCTATTTTTCAATTGAAACAGGACTGTCTTTTCACCATCCAGACCATATTTGAAACTTCTGATTTTCGTTTCGATTTCTTTTTTCTCTTTTGGTGAAGTTGCTCTGACAAGTTCCTGTTCCAATCTGTTAATTTCTATCTCGGAACTATTCCCAACTTTTAAAACCACAGGCACAGATAATTTCTTCATAACTAAAAAACTCCCTTCTTGAATAAAATATCCGGATTTTCGACAATCCGGATATTTTTTGCTACTGATTATCTTTGTAATATAACAAGCAATGACAATAACCCTCAAAATCCGGATCAGCGATCTGTTCCCGAAATTCTTTGCACATGCATTTGTTTTCCGGTGTGCGTTCCAGACGGCAGGGACAGTAACCACCTGTCTGTTTCAGACCTTCTCGGATCTGTTTCACAATTTCAGCATCTTCATTAAGTCTGACCATGATTATAAACTCGCTCCCTGCTGATGGAACAGCTCCAGTACCTGGGACGCATTCCGCAGACCCACTACCGTATCAAGTACCTGTCCATTCTGGAATAGAATCATTGTCGGGATGTTGGAAATACCAAATGCAGATGCCAGCTCACGGCAATCATCCACATTTACTTTACCAATTCTCAGATCCGGATGATCCGCATCTAATGCATGAAGCACTTCACCCTGTTTCATACAGGGCGGACACCATGTTGCCCAGAAATCAACCAGAATCGGTGTATCACTTTGGATTTCCTGTTTGAAATTTTCCTGATTCAGTTCAATGATCATAAATAAAATCCTTTCTTCTGATTATTTTTTTATTCATATTTTTTGCAGGAATGATCATTTTATACGTCATTTTCCTGATTTTCCGGATCTGCATCCGGATTAGCAGAAGCAGGATTTTCTTTTCCTGTACCGGAAATAATAAACCGCACTTCAACATTCTTCCAGGTTTCAAAATCCTCCAGATTGACGATCTGTGCGGAATAGCTTTTCCGGATGTCCAGTGCATCGCCGTCTTCATCATACAGAGAGCCGTCCGGTGTGCGGGATTCCACAGGTGGCTTTGTCACCCAGGAATCATACAAATTTGCTTTTGTCTCTTCGCCGTCCTCGGAAATCGTATAATTTTTTGCTGACAATTCCAGTTCATTGCCATCAACAACAACACTGTCAATCGAAATCACAGCATTCGGATAGAGCTTTTCACCATCTGGAATGATCACAGATAAGTACCCCAGCCCTTCCGGTGTATAGTCTCCTTTCGGATCACCTGTCATATCATAACGAAATCCCTCTGTATCTGCTGAAACACTGACAACGTAGTAGCCATCGCCTTTAATATCGGCAATCCCGGCATTATATGCCAGCATGTAGCCATCTTTTGTTGCAGTTCCCCAGTACTGCACAGACCACTTGCTATCAGCAATTGCAAGATAAGCCTGACCGGGTTCAGCAGAGTAGGTGGGTTCATATGCAGACGGCATAAATTCTGCCGCATCGGCAAGATCTGACATATCTTCTGTTAAATCGACATTGTCAATGCCTGCCACACCGGGAGAAGTTTCAGGCGCTTCCAACACAAAATTTGTCTCTTCGGTAAAATTTTCTCCCTGTAAGGAGGGATTTTCATCGGCAGACTGACCGGAATTACAGGCAGTCAGAACAGCACTCAGCATCAGAACCATTGTCAAATATAGGACACATTTTTTCATTTTCATTTGAAAAACCTCTTTTCTTTTATTCTTTTCTCTATCACAAATTATGTTCAGGCTTCTTCAAGCTGACAAAGTTCCATAAAACAGGATTCCGACTGATTTTTAAGAGATTCCAGTTCAGCACAGACTTCCTGCATTTTCTGATAATCCGTGCAGATTTCTGGCAGAACTAATTTTTCTTCTTGTTCTGCGATTAAAATCTCCAGATTTTCTATTTCTTGTTCAAGTTCTCGCATACGATTCCTACGCATTGCATCTGCACTTCTCTGTGCTTTTGTCCGATAGGAATTGACAGACGGCTTTTTTTTCTTTTCTTCTGCGGCTCTTTGTTCCTGTTCCGTTTGCTGTGCCAATTTCAATTTTGATTTCTCTTCCAGATATTTTTCAAATCCATAAGGATGCGGAAC
>CAMWOX010000165.1 GCA_947175975.1 uncultured Ruminococcus sp. | reverse complement strand
ATTCTGGGTGTATCTGAGGGTGCTGGCAAGTATATGTGCGGCTACAAGACCATTGTAGGTATGGTAAAAGGTATGCTCGAGGAGCTGAATATCACTGTTCCGGTGGCTCTGCATCTGGATCACGGTTCTTTTGAGGGTGCAAAGGCTTGCATCAATGCAGGATTTTCTTCTGTAATGTTTGATGGCTCTCATCTGCCGTTTGATGAAAACGTTGACAAGACAACAAAGCTTGTAAACACATGCGAAGTTCTGGGAATCTCCCTGGAAGCTGAAGTCGGTGCAATCGGCGGCGAAGAAGACGGCGTTGTCGGCAAGGGTGAATGTGCTGATCCGGATGAATGCAAGCAGATTGCTGATCTGGGTGTAACAATGCTTGCCGCAGGTATCGGCAACATCCACGGCAAATATCCTGAGAACTGGGAAGGTCTGAGTTTTGAGACACTCGCAGCAATCAAAGAAAAGACAGGCGATATGCCGCTGGTACTGCATGGTGGTACAGGTATCCCGGCTGATCAGATCAAAAAGGCAATCTCTCTGGGCGTTGCAAAGATCAACGTAAACACAGAGTGCCAGCTCGCATTCCAGGAAGCAACAAGAGCTTACATTGAAGCCGGCAAGGATCAGCAGGGCAAGGGCTTTGACCCGAGAAAACTGCTTGCACCGGGCTTTGAGAATATTAAGGCAACTGTAAAAGAAAAAATGGAACTGTTCGGTTCTGTCGGCAAGGCAAACGACTAATTCCAGAAATTTCTGTAACAATAATCCCTGCTGTGGATTTCCCACAGCAGGGATTTTATTATTCAAAATAGCAATATAACTGACAGGAGATCATGCCGTTATAGAGTTTTCTGCGTTTATCGGCTTTCCTGCCGAAATAATCTTCAAATTCCGTATCGCCGGATATGATATATAACGGCTCTTGCAGGACTTTGCCCATTGTCTGATAGATCTGCCGGGCTTCTTTCTGTTCAAGCATTCTCTCACCATAAGGCGGATTGCAGATTGTAATCACATTCGGAATCGGCTGGAAATCTGAAATATTTCTCTGTTTTACCTGGATATAATTTTCAACACCGGCTTTTTTAGCATTCGCCATTGTGAGAGCAATAGCATCCGGATCGAGATCAAATCCGTATGCCATGAAATCTACATCTCTTGTGATTGCATCAAGGGCTTCTGTCCGGGCATCCTGCCAGATCTTAGAATCTATGCATTCCCACTGCTCCGAGATGAAACGCCTGTCCAGTCCTGGTGCAATATGACAGGCACGTCTTGCCGCTTCAATTAGAAAAGTACCACTGCCGCAGAATGGATCACAGATCTGCATATGACTTCTGAGTCGGGCAAGATCCAGGATACCTGCTGCAAGTGTTTCCCGGATCGGTGCAAGATTGGAATTTCTCCGGTAGCCTCGCTTGTGGAGTCCCGCCCCGGAAGTATCCAGATAGATGCTGACCTGATTTTTCAGGATCATGAACTGGAGCTGATGCAAGCTTCCGGTTTCCGAGAGAAATTCACTGGTATGATAGGCTTTCTGTAAGCGTTTGACAGCCGCTTTTTTTAAGATTTTCTGACAAGCTGGAATGCTCTGCAATTGGGAATTCAACGAATGTCCTTTAACCGGGAACGCATCCTCCCTGGAGATGAAATTTTCCAGGGGGATTCTGAACATGCCATCAAACAATTCTTCAAAGCTCTCTGCGTGGTATTCTCCAAGCAGGATCTGGACACGCTCCGCAACGGAGAGATTTAAATTTGCTTTGGCAAGTGTTGTGAAATCGCCTGACCAGCTGACTCTGCCGTCCTGGACGGTAATTTTCTGCCCCCCGATCCGGGAAACTTCAAATTTCAGAATTTTTTCCAGTCCGAAGTGGCAGGGAGCGGAAAACCGGATTGTTTGATTATTCATGCGTATTCTCACTTTCTGAATTTATCATATTTTCTTTTTCTGTATAGGGTGCGTTGTAAGAATTGGAATTAGAATTATAAGACTTTCTGTTGCCTCTGGAAGAATAATTCTTGCAGCTTGTGCAGACAGGTGCATTGGTGGATTTCCAGTAGCCTGTTTCACCTTTCGGGCAGTAAGCACCGGCAATCAGACCAGTATTGGAGCACATCGGCTCAGCAATGACGGAATCACATTCCGGATACGTTGCACCAGAATCAATATTATTGGCATATTCGCCGATGATATTATACCACATCTGAGCGGAATTAATAGAAGTGTCGAGCTTTTCACGGTTTTTATAGCCGATCCAGACACCTGAAACAAAATCTTCTGTCAGACCGATGAACCACAGGTCATCCCAGTTTTGGGTTGTACCGGTTTTCCCGACAACTTCCTTGTTGGCAAGCTGTGCAGCTCCGGCAGTACCCTGGGCAGAAACAACATTTTTCATCATCCGGTTCATGACATAGGCAGTTTCTGGATCAACGGCTTCATGCGGATGTCCGTCATTTTCATAAACAATCTCATGGTTGCCCTGTTCCAGCCTGCTGACGATGTGCGCCTTGTAATACGTTCCGCCGTTGCCGTAAGGCACATAGGCATTAACCATATTCTTGACAGTCACGCCGTAAGTTAAAGCACCAACACTCAGCGGAGACAAGTTCTTGTCAGAATGTCCCTGCGGGTCTAATTCTGTTAATTCCAGACCCATTTTTTCCGTACTGAACCGGAATACAGCATCCGGTGTCAGGGCATCTACCAGTCTTGCAGAAATCGTATTCAGAGATTTCATCAATCCATAATAGATATGTTTGTTATCATAGGAATAGTTAGAAGAAACAGAGTCGGAGCTGTAGTTCTTCGGCCAGATACTGCCGTCCGGCATTGTCAGACCGGAATCCTGTAATTTAGAACCCCAGTGAAATTCATCCGTGTAAATACCATAGCCATAGCCTGCAACGGGTTTGATCGTAGAACCGGGCTGTCTGGTTTCTCTAACGGCATAATTCCAGACAAGAGAATCTTTCTTTTCGCCGACAGCACCAACGCAAGCCAGAACTTCTCCTTTATAGTTCATGGCAACAAAGGCACTCTGTGGATAAACAACTTCATCACGATCATCAATGACACCATCACCGTTGGTGTCATTATATCTTGCGGAATTTCTGGTATTAATCAGATTATTCAGATCAAGATATTTTTCTTCGACATATTCCTGCATTTCTTTGTCAATCGTCACATAGATCTGATAACCACCTGTGTTGATTTTCGTCAGAGCTGTGTCACGATCAATTGCATACGTGTCCATCAGATAATCTTCTACTTCCAGGATTGCCGCATCGACAACCCAGGATGTAATCGAATCTTCAGGATCGTAGTCTTTTGCTTTCAGTTCCGGGTGCAGTTCTTTATATTCATCTGTATCTGTGTAAATAATATGCTCTACAAGAGCTGCCTGGTATTCATCATAGGAAATTGCACCATGATCATACATCTGCCAAAGTACATATTCCTGACGTTCTCTGTTTCTGGCACGCCCAGTATTGACTTTTTCACCAGTAAAATCATCAATATAGCCTGCAAATGGATTGATTGCTTCTGGTGATTGGGGAATGGCCGCCAACACAGCGGATTCCGCAACAGTCAGATCCTGGACATTCTTACCGAAATATTTGATTGCTGCCATTTCAATACCGTTGGCAGTGCCGCCGAATCCGATATAATTTAGATACGTTTCGATAATCTTCTGTTTGGAATAATTTTTCTCCAGCGTCATGGCACGGAATACTTCCCGGATCTTACGAGATGGGGATCTTGTGTCTTCTCCGGTGATATTCTTGATTAACTGTTGTGTAATCGTAGAGCCACCACGTTCGCTGTCCCAGAAATGAAGTACCATGTTCAGGCACGCAGCAATCGTATTTTTGTAATCCACACCGTCATGCATATAGAATCTCTCATCTTCTGTGTAGACAAAAGCATCTACTGTATGCTGTGGAATTTTATCAATGGGAACGGGAATACGCTGTACAGCATTGTTGACCTGATAGAGCGTTTCCAGTTCACCGTCTTCGTCATAGCCATAAATATTCGTATTATAGCTCAGTTCCATTTCTTCGATTGTAACAGTAGACGCTTCGTCCATAAAATCCAGGATATACACAGCCACAGCAGCGGCAACGATTGTGCCTGTGATTATGCAGATCAGGAAGATGGACAACAGTGTTGTCAGCAAAATCGAGATCAGCTTCTTGACGACTCGGAGCTTCCGACTTGGCTTTTTCTTCTTGCGTTCTTGCTTTTGCTTGGATACAGCATTTGACATAGCATCAGAAATCCTTTCTTGTGTGAATTTTTATTTTTTAAATCCAGGCTGTTTTACATTATTATAG
>CAMWOX010000164.1 GCA_947175975.1 uncultured Ruminococcus sp. | reverse complement strand
AATGGACCTGCAATCGGATTATGAAAAAAGCTCTGCAACAGAAAGCCGGAGACTGCCAACGCACCGCCGAGCAGCAATGCACAGAATGCCCGGGGGAGACGAATCTGCCAGAAAATCTGCATCGCTGTATGATTCTGGGATTGCCCTGTCAGTACGGCAATGATTTCTGATCCTGTCACATGACTGCTTCCAGTAAAACAATTGCAGATGAATAATAAAATCAATAATCCTGCGAATCCCATAAAGCAGAACAGATATTTTTTTCTCATTGTAATTCTAAAAATCCTCATGTATTTCAGGTTAATTGCTGTAAAAATTCGATTTGCCGGTCAGAATCTTCATGTAGAATCGCATAGAAATCAGCAATGATCTCAGCAGCATTCGTAGATTGCTGGAATAAATTCTGTCCTACACACCAGACATTGCCATTCCGGACAGCTTTGCAGTCTGCTAAAACAGGGTTTTTGTCCAGGAGTTTCTGGAGCGTATCCAGTTCATCATTGATCAGATTATTATAAATAAAAATATCGGCATCTTTGGCGAGTTCATAGAAAATCTCGAGCTGAATATTCATAGTAGATAAACTATTTTCTTCTATTTCTAGATTTTCAGCTGTGAAAACAGAGATCCCTCCGGCGGAGGCGATCATGTGAGAAACATAATCGCCCGGCTTTCGGATCGTTACATATCCATTCGGGGAAATACTGAAAAAAGCGACCGTTTTCTGTTCCTGGTCGGGATCAGATTCTGATACAGCATTTGTGATTTCCTGGAATAATTCTTTTTTCTGTGCAAAGAATGCAGCTGCTTCTTCCGACTGATTTAATAATAATCCATATAATTTAATCCATTCCATGCGTCCGAGAGGATGCGTTTCATAACTGGATCGTTCTGTAAAAACCGGAATGCCGAGCTGTTCGATCTGTTCTTTTACTTCCGGACTGTGATGGATCATAGTAGACTCAATGGCGATATCACATTCCTGGGAGAGCAATAATTCATAATCCGGTGTGCTGTATTTTCCGGCATAGAGAATATTTCCGGAATCTAATGCATTCTGCACATGCGGGAACGACCAGTCTTTCGTGGATGTTAGGGCAATTCGATCCAGGGAATCCAGGCTGTCGAACAAATCCATCGCCGAAGATGCCGCCAGATAAATATGTTCCAATGGCTGCTGTAAAATCACCTGATCCGGGTCGTGTGCCGGGATTTCTGTATCTTCCGGGACTAAGATATATTCACAGCCATCTGTAATAGAAATTTCCGCACAGCCATTTTCCAGATACTGCACAGAGAACTGTTCCGCATAATCCAGATCCATTATTTTGGTATCTCCGGAATCCGGATTTTCCTGTGTCGGTGCAGTCTTTGCACATGCTGTGAATGCAAGTGTGAGACTGCATGCGAATAAAATCCATTTTTTCATGATAGTTTCACCAGTGTATCTGCGTCAAAAGAAAGACGATAATCAATTTCATGGGGTGTACTCATTGCTGTTGTATTGGCGGCAACTGCAATTTTATGATTGAATCCCAGTACGGGAATCTGAAATACAGATTTTTCATTTCTAATTTCGGCAAGATATTTCTGATCATCTACCAGCATATAATCATAATTCGCACTGCTCCAGATGATTTCTGCAACAGCCTGTCCATCCTGGATTGTCAGCTGGGCAGGGGAGACAACAGAGGCTCTTCCTGAACCGCCTTCCAGAGTCACATCAATTTCGTAATCGCCGTCTTCCAGTCCCAGGCTGGAAACTGTCGGGACGAGATCATCATCAAAAGCAGATAACGGTAGTGAATCCGACCGGAATAACAGCGTCCTGTCGTACCATTTCTGCTTGTTTTTACTGAATGCCGAGCAGGTAATAGCTTTGTCCAGTGCCTCTACCGGAACAGTAAAAACATGCTCTCCATTTTCGTTTTCTGTAAAGGCAATATATTCCCGTTCGGATAGTTTCGCCGCTTCTTCTCCTGTTCCCATATAGAGATATAAATAACCTGTGCCATTCATGGTCATAGATGCTGTTAATTTTCCCATACTGGCAGTGAGTTTGCAGGAAGTAATCTGGAACATGGATGAACTGGACTCCACGGTAATCTCATAAGTGCCGTTTAGAATCATTTCGCCGTCAATGGGTGTTAAGCCGTCGTCGGAAATTTCCAGTGGAGGAGCTGTTTCTTCCTTTTCGGCAACAGAATTTATTTCTGTTACCGGCATTGTGGCGATCGATTCGCCAGACTGTGTATTCTGACAACCTGTACAGAATAATACGAAAAATCCTGCTGTACAGGCAAGCAATTTCTGAATTTTCATCAAAAAAATCTCCAATCTTGCAAATTTATAAAAAAACAGCGGCAGGAGCAATATGCTCCCGACCGCTGCATCTGAATTATTCTGTGTCTGTCCCGGCTGCATCCACGGCAGTCTGTGCGTGTTCCGCATAAATCTGACGAATCTCTTCATTTTCGCCCAATCCACGGAGCAGACAGGTCACTTCATAGCCAGCCTGTTCGAAAACAGTTTTCCAGGAGTCTTCTTCATTACCTGCCATGTCATTATTGGCATGATCCCCGGCAACGACCATTAACGGCTCGAGTACAACACGTTTGTATTCACCGGACTGCACGGCAGCCAGAACATCATCTAGGGACGGCTCGGCTTCTACTGTGCCGATAAAATAATTCGTATGTCCGCCCTCTGTAAGTATATCCTGCATTTTTTCATAGACGGCATTGGAATCCGCCTCTGTGCCGTGACCCATGAAACAGATTGCCGTTTCGCCGTTATCGTATTCTGCCGTCCAGTCCACGATTGCCTGGGCAACACGTTCAAAATCTTCATCACTTGTCAACAGTGGCTCGCCGAATGAGACTTTCTCGAATGCGTCTGCATACTGTGCGACCTGGTCAACTAATTCCTGGTATTCAAAGCCGTTCATAAGATGTGTCGGCTGAATGACAAGATGCTTTACTTGATTATCGCAGGCTCTCTGCAAAGCGGCATCCACGTTATCAATCAGAACGCCATCACGTTTCTGAACATGATTGATAATAATATCGGATGTAAAGCTACGTCTGACTTCATAATCCTGGAATTTCTCTGCAATTGTATCTTCAATTGCTCCGATTGTCAGGCGGCGGCTGTCGTTGAAACTCGTGCCGAAACTTACAACGAGGATCTCATTGTCGCCGATTTCATCCTGATTCCGGATGTTATCCAAAGCAGCATCTCCTGTATTGTAATTTTCTTCCTCGTCAGCTTCTGCATCTGTTTCAGATGCAGTCACACTGTTTTCAGCGGCTGGTTCCGTTGCAGGAGCAGAATCCTGCTCCGGTTCACTTGCACATCCTGTCAAAGCCACACTTAATGCAGACAGGCAAAGCAGGTATTTCCATAATTTTTTCATGATGCATTTCAACCTTTCTGTTTATGAAAACAAGAAAAGGCACGAAATTATCTTGATTTTCCGGTACAATCAAAATCTCGTGACCTGAAACTGCAATTGTTTGCAGTTTCCGTACCAGCAAAATGGCAGGTTTCCTGACTGATGCCTCCACATGAAACAGCAAGCCTTCCCAGTAAGAATTACCAGTGACTATACAGAAAAGCCGTTTCACTCCGCAATCACAGTGACGAGTTCGTACAGTATTTGCAACTGTTTCCCTTTTACCTTTCGCTATTGCAGAGAAATTCTGCAACGGAAAGCACCATTTGCTTTGATCAGTTTTCAAAATACAAATATTTTAAAAAAATATGCTAGCATATGCTTATTATAACAGTAATTTCAGGGAATTGCAAGTGTTTTTAGGAATTTATACGGAATCAGCAAATTTTTACACATTCCGGTGTGATTTTTGTCAGGATACGCAATTGGTTTTCCTGATACTCTGTACAGTATCCACAGGCATTGGGAATTTGGTAATCATAGTAATTTCTGGCAGGCACAGCAAATTTTTCCAGGATTGCCATCACCGTTCCCCCGTGTGCAATAATTGTCATACTTGTATCGGATTTTAAATGATTCACGATCTTTTCAAAAGCTTGGATGGTTCTGTTTTTGAAATCCTCAGGAGATTCGCCATTCGGAAAGCAAGCTGTCCCATTACTGTCAATCCAATGCTGATAGTCGGGATTACTGGATAATTCCTGGTAATTATGATTTTCAAAATCACCGAAATCACATTCCCGAAAATCTTTGCAGAGAATGATTTTCTGTCCCGGATACAGAATCTTGGCTGTCTGGATGCATCGTTTCAAAGGACTTACAATTAGTAAAGAACGCTGCTTCAGCACAGGCTTTAATTTTTTCAAATCTGCAATGCCCTCTCCGCAGAGGGCTTCGTC
>CAMWOX010000163.1 GCA_947175975.1 uncultured Ruminococcus sp. | reverse complement strand
CCAGATAGTCAATCGCCCTGTAACCGGGATTGAAAAGACAAACCGGGAATGCCGTCAATGCCAGAATGGCACTGATGACGGAAATCTTTTTCCGGAATGCTTTCTGATCTTTGAAGAATCCGGCTAACAGCAGAAAGGCACTGCCATATGCAGGAATCATGGAAGTTTCAAAATCTGCAATTAAAATCAGAATCACACAGAATAACAGCGGAATCAGCCAACATAACCGCCATTTCCGACTTACGACTTTTTCGCTGTAATCCGTCAGTAAAAATAACAATACAGCACACAGAAATCCGAGCAGTAATAGTATCACATCAAGATAAATCATAAAAAATTCTCCTCGTTTCCTGTTTTTTAATGGATATCATCTTTGCGGAAGAAGTAATTGCCTAATAGCAATGCAAGGATACCGCCTGCAAGCGACAGAATCACCGTCCCGACAATGTCCGTCCCGGCAAGTGACGCATCATAAGTATATAATAGATGCTCCTGCGGATCAAAGACGATATATTTCTCAATCCGGCAGAGCAGATTCACATTAGAAATCCCAAGCAAAGGCGTACATTGGTCAAGCATTCCCAGAGAGCTGAGCATAATCATACCACCGCCGACGATTGCCGGCAAATAAGGATGTCTGGAAATAAAAGCAAGAAATACAGCTTCACAGATCATGCGAATCATGGGGAATGCTACTAACAGAATCCGGCTTACTGCATCTGAAACCGGCATCTGTTCGCCCCATCCGTAATATAATCCTGCTGCCACAACCGGAACGACTACCAGAAGCATCCCGGAGAGAATCCCCAGTATCAGAGATAAGATGACTCTGCTGCAATAAATTTCGCTCCGGCTGTGTCCTGCCATGATTTCATAATTCTGGGTCTTATCTGTAAAATCCCCTGCACAGATCTGTCCTGCCAGAAGAAATACAAAACTCACAGGGAGCAGCATAATCATTTTACTGTTTTCCGCAAAAAACATACATCCCGTGGCTTGTACATCATAAATGCCCTGTGTTTCCATTCCCAGTGCAAATATCAGGACAATGATAATCTGAAATGCCAGACAGGCAAGCAGTTCTCTCCAGATGTCATGTTCATGCCGGAGCTGAAATAACTGGGAACGGATTAGATTATTAATATTTTTCATGATAATTCCCTTCTCTATCTCAGATCAGATTTCCGGAAGACCACAGAGCCAATCACAAGACAGGCTGCGCCGATCAGAACAGAACTTAGAATCGTTGTAAGGATTACCGGCATTGTCAGTGCCATATCAATCACCATGACATCTTCGCCGTTGACATATCCCATATGATAATTGGAAAAATCAAATAATGCGATCAGGTTAGGCAATGCCAGAAACAGCATAGATTGATATCCCAGACTTGTCATGATGATATTTATCATCATGACAAATTCGCCCAGCATACAACTGATAACCGCCGCAATCAGATAATTTTTCAGCAGGAAAGTCAGCAGTACGATTTCTGAAATGAACTGTATCATTGGAAAAATTGCCAGTACAAAACATAATACAGCCGACCCAGGGTCAATACTTGCCTCCCACCCGTAAATTATTGTGACAACCAGAACAGGCAGAACTGTAAATATGATACAGCTTGTCAGACACCATAGCAGACTGGCACAGACTTTTGCCCAGTATACCTGATTCCGGGTGTGTCCTGCAAGGATTTCATAATTCAATGTTTTGTCCATAAAATCCCATCCGCAGATTCTTGTGGTCAACATGGAGATCAGTATCATGAACAATATGGGATATGCCATGCCAAAAGCTGCTAAGAACTCACTGCCCGTAACGCTACTGAAATTCACATCCGAAATGATGATAATCCCTGAAATGATACCAGCTATCAGAAACAGAATGATCACAAATAAATCATGCCGCATCTGATAATGAATCGCCTTTAACAGATTACGCATCCTGTGTCCCTCCTGTTCCGATCATGTTCATGTAATATTGCTCCAGATTTATTTCACTCATATGCAAAATTAAAGGAATTGCCTGATTTTCGTAAAGTGTTCTGGAAATTTCCCGGATTTGCTCCAGTGATTCGTATAATTGAATACTGCCGTCTTTCTGGATTTCAAAGTCTGTCAGTTTTAATTTTTCTTTCAGAATCTGACACACCAATGCGTCATTATCCGTGTGGATGTGATAATATCCCCGGCAGATTTTTTTCAGCTCCGGTGCAGAAACTGCTTGCAGAATCTGTCCATGATGGATGAAAATATAATCCGTACATAATAACGACAATTCGCTCAAAATATGCGAAGAGATGATAATTGTAATATGCTTTTCCCGGTTCAGTTTCAATAATAATTCTCGGATTTCAACAATTCCTTCCGGGTCTAATCCGTTAATGGGTTCGTCTAAGATCATGATTTCCGGCTCTGTCATCAATGCGTTGGCAATCCCGAAGCGTTGACGCATTCCCAGGGAGAATGCTTTTACTTTTTTATTGCCGACATCTTCCAATCCAACTGTTTTCAGGACTTTTTCAATGATGGATTTGTCTTGAATGCCCTTTTGCAGACGCTGTTTTTCCAGATTCTCCCATGCGCTCATATTTTCCTTTGCATAAGGTGTTTCGATCACAAAACTCATCCGGCTTCTTGACTCTGCAAGTCCTGTTTCTGTCTGTTTGCTCAGAATTTCAATACTCCCGCTGTCCGGCAACACAAGTCCTCCGAGCATTTTCATAATGGTTGTCTTGCCTGCGCCGTTTGGACCAATCAGTCCGCAAATCATGCCTTCACGGACTTGAAACGACACATCCTGGATGACCTTGTGTTTGAGGTACTGCTTTTCAAGATGCTGTACATCAATAATGATTTTTTCTGAATTTTCTGCCATAAAAACCTCCCTGAATTATCATTTTAATTTTATTATAGCATGATAACTGACAGAAGTCAATTAATTTGCCGAATAATAAATATCAAAATCTACTGGTACATCAATCCCCGGTATGATTCCGGCATCTGTCCGTTGCCAAAATTGATAGCTCCCCGAATAATTCGTCTGTCCTGTGTAATGCGCAAGCCACACAGGACAATCCGCAGGCATTCCCCAAACGTTCTCCAGATAATTCTTGCTTCCGTAGAGCATTGCACCATAACCGGATTGACTTAGCTGTTCGGAAAAAATTTGATACAGTCTGTTTAGATCATGCAGGGAAATTCCATAGTTCTGGAAATTTTTGAAATTTTCCCAGTCGAATACAATGGGAAAGTCTAATTCTCTACCGTCCAGATTTTCCACAATCCAGTCAGCATCTGCCCGAATCTGTTCTTCTGTGGTATCGGTTGTATAGAAATACACCCCCACTTGCAAGCCTGCCTGTTTCGCAGAATCAATATTATAAAAATAATATTCATCCATTTGCGGCGAATTTCCATAACTTGCGCCGATTCTCAGGAATACAAATTCACAGCCTGCCTGTTTTACTGCATCATAGTTGATATAGCCTTGCCATTTTGATACATCAATTCCGAAAGAAGTCCCACGTCCAGGGTCGTTATATTGTGAAACGAAATCCTGAAAATGGATCTGTGGTCTTGTACTGCTGACATTCGGTGCTTCATCGCCCACAGTCACCATCAGATAACATTCCGACTGATTTCCAGAATGGTCTGTAATATAGACCGTCAGCGGATATGCTCCGGGAATGGATGTGTCAACATCTCCCTCATAAGTTAGAGACGGGAAAGGGTCTTCCTGATCGCCGTAGCCGATCAGATTTCTGAGATTAAATTCTCCTCCTGTTCGAATAAATGCGCCAGATCCGTTGTTCAGGATCACCGGAGGCATTGTGTCTCTCACCTGATAAGTGATTATCTGCTCCCGGATTTCTGTGCCATAATGATACGAAACCGGGATTTCAAACACACCCATTTGACTTGTATCCACCAACATTTCAGGGTTCTGCAAAACTACATTTGTATCTAGAATAAAATTTTCTAACTTAATTTTTTGATAGACTTCCAGCATTTCCGGACTGTTGAAGAATACACTTTCCGGCATTGGAAACACCGGATCTGTTTCCGTTTCCAGAATGATCTCTGTCGTTTCCTGTGCCGTTTCTTCCGGGATCGTTTCCGTTACAGATTCCGTTTCTGCAATGGTCTCTGATATTGTTTCCTGATTTGTCTCCAGAATGGTTTCTGTTTCTGTGATTTCTGTATTCTCAGGAATTTCTGAAAATTCTGAATTTTCCGTAATTTCCTGTATTTCCGTGGATTCCAAAATTCCTGGATTTTCTGATTCCGCACATCCTGTCAGCAGACAGAACAGAACAATCAAACAGGAAAATTTTCTTTGTTTCATGGGGTCACATCC
>CAMWOX010000162.1 GCA_947175975.1 uncultured Ruminococcus sp. | reverse complement strand
TGCAATTCCAGTACCGACGGTAAAGTCCGGATGAGAGAAGATAGATTCTTTTGATCTCTGATTCCAAGATACCCCGATTTCTTCGGGGTATTTTTGTATTTTAATCATCAGGTTACGAAAGGAGAAATTTCATGACACAAAATGATTATATGCTTCGTGCTGTCGAACTGGCACGGAATGGAATTGGTTTTGTCAATCCCAATCCCCTGGTGGGTGCTGTTATTGTAAAAAATGATACAATCATCGGAGAAGGCTGGCATGAACACTACGGCGGTCTCCATGCAGAACGGAATGCACTCAGAAACTGTACGGAAGATCCTGCCGGAGCTGACCTATATGTCACGCTCGAACCATGCTGTCACCAGGGTAAGAATCCTCCCTGCACGGACGCTATCATAGAATCTGGTATCAAGAGGGTTTATATGGGATCTTATGATCCGAATCCGTTGGTTTCCGGCAAGGGTATTGCACAGCTCCGCTGTGCTGGGATTGAAGTCATCCAGAATGTCTGCAAAGAAGAATGTGATAAATTAAACAGAATCTTTTTTCATTATATTACAACAAGAACGCCTTATTGCATGATCAAAATCGCTATGACTGCTGACGGCAAGACGGCAACCCGTGCAGGTCTTTCTAAATGGATCACAGGAGAATCCTCCAGACAGCACGTCCATGAAGTCCGGAAACAGTTTTCAGCAATCCTATGCGGTATCGGGACTGTTCTGGCAGATGATCCGACACTGACATGCCGGATTGAAAATCCAAGTAATCCGATCAGAGTCATCTGCGACAGTAATTTGCAGATTCCTTTGGACTGTAAGCTCGTGCATACTGCAAAAGAAGTTCCGACTTATGTTGCCTGCTGTCATATGGAACAACGAAAAGCAGAATCCCTGAAAAAAGCAGGGGTACACATTCTGGAAATGCCTGCGGAAGACGGTCATGTCAAACTGCGTTCTCTCATGCGAAAACTTGGTGCGTTGGGAATTGACAGTGTTCTGTTAGAGGGCGGTTCCGCATTGCACGAATCTGCTCTGCGTTCCGGCATTGTGCAGCATATTCAGGTATATATCGCACCTAAGATTTTTGGTGGTGTCTCTGCAAAATCTGCTGTTGGCGGAATCGGTGTTTTTGAAGTAGAAGAAGCTTATCGGTTAAGCAAGCCCGAAATCCGCACATATGGTAATGATGTTCTGCTGGATTATGATATTCTGGAAGATTAACAGACAGGAGAGTTTATATGTTTACAGGCATTATTGAAGAAATTGGCAGAATTAAGCAGATCCGGACGGGTGAAAAATCCTGCATCCTGACAATCTCAGCCAGTAAAATTTTATCGGATCTCCAGATCGGAGATAGTATTGCTGTCAATGGAACATGTCTGACTGTCTGCCGTTTTGACGCATCCTGCTTTTCAGCCGATGTCATGCCGGAAACCATGCGCAGAACCAATCTAGGGAAATTATCTCCGGGAAGTCCTGTAAACCTGGAACGTGCCATGTCTGCAAACGGACGTTTCGGAGGGCATATTGTTTCGGGACACATTGATGGAACTGGAAAGATTATGCACTTAAAAAAAGAAGATAATGCTGTATGGGTGAAAATTTCTGCAAATCCAGAATTATTATATTACATGATCCAAAAAGGTTCTGTTGCCATTGATGGTATCAGTTTAACGATTGCGGAAATTTCACAGGAGGATTTTTCTGTTTCCGTGATTCCGCATACCAGGCAGCAGACAACATTGTTAAACAAGCAACCAGGAGAAATTGTCAACCTGGAATGTGATATGATTGCAAAATATCTTGCAAAATTCCAGAATACGGGTGATTCCGGAAATCACAGAAAGACAAGTTCTATTTCTGAAACATTTCTTGCAGAACACGGCTATTTTTAAAGGAGGATTTTAGCATGAAAGTAAATACAATTCCGGAAGCTTTGGATTCTCTCAGAGCTGGAAATGTCATTGTTGTCATTGATGATCCGGATCGTGAAAACGAAGGCGATCTGATCTGTGCGGCACAATTTGCGACAACAGAAAACGTCAATTTTATGGCAAGTCAGGCAAAGGGCTTGATCTGTATGCCGATGTCTCATGAATATATTCATAAATTAGGACTGCATCAGATGGTTGCAAATAATACAGATAATCATTGTACAGCTTTTACAGAATCCATTGATCATATTAGCACAACAACTGGAATTTCTGCGGAAGAACGTGGTTGTACTGCACGGATGTGTACAGATTCTGCGGCACGTCCGGGAGATTTCAGACGACCTGGACACATGTTCCCCCTGGAAGCAAAACCGGGCGGCGTACTGGAACGCAATGGACATACAGAAGCAACTGTTGATTTGATGCGTCTTGCAGGTCTGGAGCAGTGTGGGCTTTGCTGTGAAATCATGGCAGAAGATGGCACAATGATGCGTACAACAGAATTAATTGCTTTTGCACAAAAACATAATTTAATTCTTACAACAATTAAAGAATTACAGAAATACAGAAAATTACAGGATCAGTTCATGCATTGTGTTTCAAACGCACACCTCCCCACAAAATACGGTGATTTCATGATTTACGGTTATCAGAATCAGATCACAGGACATGAACATATTGCACTTGTTATGGGCAATATTTCAGACGGTGAGCCTGTACTATGCCGTGTACACTCAGAATGTCTGACAGGAGATGTATTCGGTTCATGCCGCTGCGACTGCGGACAGCAACTGGAAGAATCCTTGAAACGTATCGCACAGGCACAGCGTGGTGTTCTTGTGTATCTGAGACAGGAGGGTCGTGGAATCGGTTTGCTGAATAAAATCAAAGCCTACGATTTGCAGGAACATGGTCTCGATACGGTAGATGCCAATATCAGATTGGGATTTGCACCCGATCTGCGGGATTACAGCGAGGGCGCACAGATTTTGAGAGATCTGGGTGCATTGAAACTGCATATTATGACAAACAATCCGGAAAAAATCTCTGATCTTTCGGAATATGGCATTGAGATCATCAGCCGTGAACCAATTGAGATTGCTCCAAAAAGGGAAAATGTGGACTATCTCCGGACGAAACAGGAACGAATGGGACATTTGCTCCAGCATATCTGAAATAAATATATCATCCAGAAAGGAAGTTTTGCTAGTTATGAAAATATTAGAGGGTTTTTATGAGGGAAAAGGTCTGAAAATTGCAATTGTTGCATCCAGATTCAATGAATTTATCACATCCAAGCTTGTCAGCGGTGCAGAAGATTGTCTGCGTCGGCATAATGTGAATGAAGATGATATAACTCTGGCATGGGTTCCTGGTGCATTCGAGATCCCGCTCATGGCAAAGAAACTTGCCAAATCCGGAAACTATGACGCAGTAATCTGTGTCGGAGCTGTCATTCGTGGTGCAACATCACATTATGATTATGTTTGTGCAGAAGTTTCCAAAGGCATTGCAAGTGTATCCCTGGAAACAGAAGTTCCGGTACTGTTCGGTGTTTTGACAACGGATACCATCGAACAGGCGATCGAACGTGCAGGCACAAAAGCCGGCAACAAAGGATATGACTGTGCAATGTCTGCACTCGAACTGGTACAGGTACTCAGAAATGCTGAATAAGCCCAAAATCATGTTCTTCGACATTGACGGTACACTTATGGAAGATTCTTCCTCACATTATATGCCGGAAAGTACGGTGAAAGCGTTACAGCTTGCCAGGCAGGCAGGTAATTTATTGTTTGTCAATACCGGAAGACCTGCCATCAATGTAGATCAGGATGTCAGAATACTGGGATTTGACGGCTACATCTGCGGCTGTGGGTCATATATCGAAATCAATCAGCAGGAAGTATTCTATCACAGCAATTCCCGTGAAATCTGCCTGGAAATAGCACAGCTTGTACGCAGTTGCCATGCCTCGCCTTTGTATGAACGCCGGGATGCATTTTTCTTTGATGAACAAGCTGTACAGCTCCCGTTTATTCAGAAAATCCGTGACACGTTCCGGATGCAGGAAAAAAATATCTGGCGAAGTGTTACAGATCCGGATTTCAGTTTTGACAAATTCGTGATTGCTTATGATCAGCATACAGATTTGGAAAAATTCAGATCCGGAATAGATCCTTATTTTGTATTCATTGACCGGGGACAGGGATTCGCAGAGATGGCACAGAAAGATTACAGCAAGAAAACCGGAATTGCCTATATTCTGGATTACTACCAGATCTCAAAGGAGAATGCTTATGCAATTGGCGACAGCCTGAATGATCTGCCGATGTTTGAAGCGGTCGGCACAGGCATTGCCATGGGCAACGGTGAAAAATTAATTCCGTATGCGGATTATGTAACAGCAGATCTATGGCATGATGGAATTTATCAGGC
>CAMWOX010000161.1 GCA_947175975.1 uncultured Ruminococcus sp. | reverse complement strand
GTTCTTAATCCCATGATTTTCTGTATTTTTTTCATAGATCCGCAATATTTCCCGGATCTGTTCCGGTGTCTCGTCCGTAAAATACAGATCCCAGAATGCAAGATCTGAAAAAAATTCTAATTTATCCCCCAGAAACAGAATTTCAGAATTAAACAGCTCCAGATAATCTGCATTGCACAACAACGGAAATCTCCTGCCTGTACGATCTGTCAGGACACAGTTTTTTTGATGATAACAGCTTTCCTGTGCCTTGATCGGACAGATCCTCAAAAGCATCATGGGGATTCTACCATAAAGATATGCACCACAAGAAATCATCCGGCTTAATTTCTGAATTGTCGCTGCACGGAGTTCATAAGATGCCGTTACATCCTGCAAGCCTTGTTTCTGCAAAGAATAAGCCGTAAGAGAGTTTGTACAATTCAGACCAAAACCGCCATGCAGTGCAAATCCAATATTCTTGCCAATCTGAATATCTTCCAGATTATGACAGATTAAATCTCTATAACCTTTTGCAAATAATTTCTTTAGTCTCCGGCGATAATTTTCTTCATTCCGGATAATCCTGGGTGATTCGAGCCAGATCGACAAATCCGGTACAGTTGATTCCGCCAACTGCAACGGAATACAGAAAATATAATCCGATTCCGATTCCAGAACTGTTTTCAACTGCATCTTTGTTCGGATGTGCAGACGTTTTTGCATTTCTTTTCGGCAATACTCCGGAACAAGAAACTGAAAATTCTCCATAATCTGATATTCCGTTTTTTTCTGTTTTATGCTATTTAATTTCTCAACAGCATCTCTTCGCAAAGCATTACACTGTGAGGCAGATAATATCAAACGATCCGGATTTTTCAGCCGGACACTACGAAATGCATAAACAGTACCGCCCAGCTTTCTGAAATATCTCTCTGCCGTCTCCACTCGGAGTGGCATATTCTGTGCCTGTTCCGGGACATCCCCCAAAACGGAAACACAATCTCCCCGTGAATCAGAAACACGTAGAACAGCGGGCATTTCCGATTTCAGTTCCAGATCAAAATCCAATTCTGTTAGGATTCTCGGCTTTTGATAGGTTTTCTGGATTTCCGAAAATACCTGCTGACCAGCAAGAACATCTTCTTTACGACGGAATCCGAACATCGCCTGTTTCTTGCCTGTAAAATATCCATCTGTAAAGCCGTTTCTGGAAAAAACGGATTCTAATAATTTCATATCCGGCTGTTTTCCATCCAATGCCATCCGCAAAGCAGTGACAGCGGCAGCAACATATTCCGGACGTTTCATTCTTCCCTCTATCTTAAAAGAATCGACTCCCATTCTTTCCAATACACTCACATGCTCTACTAGACTAAGATCTCTTAAAGACAATGCCGCCTGGGACTTTCCGTTCGGTGTACACCATGGCAGACGACATGCCTGCGCACACTGTCCCCTGTTGGCACTTCTTCCTCCGGCAACTGCTGAAAAACTGCACTGTCCGGAAACCGACATACAAAGCGCACCATGTACAAATACTTCTGTCTCAACCGGCAGATCAGAAAATGCCTGAATCTCTTCACAGGACAATTCCCTTGCCAGAACAACCCTGGAACACCCCAGTTTCTTTGCCTGCAATGCTCCCTGCGGCGTGTGAATACTCATCTGGGTAGAACCATGCAGCGGCATATCCGGAATCAATTCATGAATCAAATGTAAAACACCAAGATCCTGTACAATGCAAGCATCTATCCCACATTGTGCGGCATTACAGATAAATTCCCGGAATGCTTCCAGCTCCCTGTCTGTGACCAGTGTATTAACTGCAAGATGTAACTTGGCATGGTACAAGTGACATAATTCTGCCGCCCGTTCCAATTCCGGCAGTGAAAAACTGACTACACTGCTCCTGGCAGAATAGCCAGCACCGACATAAACGGCATCTGCCCCACACCGGAGACCTGCAAGAAGAGCCTCCATACTGCCGGCTGGTGCTAAAATTTCAGGACTGCCCATTGGGATTCTGAGATTTCAGCTTTTTCTGCCTTTCAGCAGATTCCAGCTGTGCAATTCTGGCACGGAGAAGTCGGATTTCTTTCATTGCCGTATCACGTTCGATTCTGGCTTGTCCGGCTTCATCCACATAAAGTTTCATCTGATCAGAAATTTCCTGGATTTGCGTGTTTGCTTTTTGCAGATCATCCAGTACAGACAATGCAGCCATTACAGCGGCATTATACTGTGAAACTTTCTTTTTGTCCATGGACTCATTGATTTTTGCTTCCAATGTTCTGGCAAGTCCATAGACATAGTCCGGTTTTTCACTGGTCAGCATGGGATATTCTTTCCCACAGATCATTACTTTTATCTTATGCATAACAGCCGTTTCATCCCTTTCCTGAAATTTCAGGAATTTCTGCAAAATTCCTGATACCCATCACAAGAGATCCCAGAATCTGACCAGAACGGAAATCATTTCGGTGGATCACTGAAATTTCGCCATCCTCATCCGTGATAACCAGATATACACCCTGTTCTGAATTTTTCAACAATAAAAAATCACCCTTGTGAATCTGTAAATCTTCCAGTTCCTTTTGACAGTAAACAATCAAATAATTCTTTCCTGTCATGCAGGAACAGTCAAAAAACATTTCAATATTACATGGATCGAGAACCTGTGTACCCGGCTGAACATTCCGGATCACAGGAATCCCCTGTTTTTCAACCATGACAATTGTCCGGTTTCTGCCCTTATGCATAGTAATCCTGCCGTCTTCTTTCAATTTATGCAGATACCTGTGTACCGTGGAAGTAGAACTGATATTTGTTCCCTCACAAATTTCACGTACAGACGGCGAGATACCGTTCTCCTGGATATATTCCCGGACAAATCCGAGAATTTCATCGCATTTCTGTTTATTCATATCTGTGTCTCCTGCATTGCTGTCAGTCGCTTGACTAACATTGTGGCAATTTTATTGACATCGCCGCAGCCCATTGTCAGAATCAGATCTCCCGGCTTTGCATTGGCAATGACATAATTGCAGACATCCTCAAAATTCTGATATTTTCTCTCATCTGTATACACTGCCTGTTCATCCTGGGGGAAATACACAGCATTCTGCATGATTTCAGCAAGATTTCTAGTATAGATATTGTAAGTGTTCTTCTCACGAGAACCCATAATATCTGTTAGGACTGCCAGATCCGCAATGGCAAGCGATTTTGCAAATTCTTCCAGATGCTGAACTGTCCTGGAGAATGTGAATGGCTGGAATACTGCAATAATCCTGTCATAATGCATTTTCTTTGCAGCTTTCAGCGTTGCCGTGAGTTCTGTCGGATGATGGGCATAATCATCCGCAATGGTAATGCCATTGATCTCAGCTTTGATCTCAAATCTTCTGCCTGCACCACGAAATTCTGCAAGTCCCTGTGCAACTGCTTCAAACGAAATCCCCAGAAGATCACACACAGATACAGCCGCAAGAGAATTTAGAATATTATGCTCTCCGGGAACTTGCAGTGTGATCCTGCCAAGAATGTCATTGCCTTTCATGACCGTGTAAGCCGTCTGTGCGCCCATATGCGCAATATCAACAGCACGGAACAAATTTGTATCCTGATATCCGAAAGAAATCAATTCTTTTCCGGTAATTCCCTCAATAGCTCTGCAGGTGTTGTTGTCGTCGCCATTATAAATAATTGTTCTGGAAGTCAATTCACAGAATTTATGAAAAGACTTAATAATATTATCCACTGTCTTGAAGTAATCCAGATGATCTGCATCAATATTCAGAATAATCGAAATATCCGGATAGAGTTTCAGAAATGTATCCACAAATTCACAGGATTCGCAGACAAAAATATCACTTGATCCGGCACAGCCGCTGCCGCCGATACAGGGCAGTTTGCCTCCGATAAATGCAGACAGATCTATCTTTGCAGTATGAAGAATCTGTGCCAGCATTGCTGTTGTGGTAGTCTTTCCATGTGTGCCAGACACACACACGGCATCTGAATACCAACTACTGACGATGCCGAGCAGTTCGCTTCGTTCCAAAACTGGAACGCCGGACTGTTTTGCAGCAATCAGCTCCGGATTATCTGCCATAATCGCCGCCGTATGCACAATCAGATCTGCACCCTCGATATTTTCGGCTCTCTGTCCAAGTGTCACTGGAATACCCATATTCCGAACAGCTTGGAGCGTTTCTGTCTCATTATTGTCTGAACCAGTCAGATAATAACCTTTTGCATGAAGAATCTGTGCAAGAGGATACATTCCTGATCCGCCAATTCCGATCATATGAATGTGCTTTTTTTCATCTAAAATTGATTTGTTCATAAAATACACCTAATTTCTTATTAAAAAATACATATTTAGCAGTTATAATACTTATACAC
>CAMWOX010000160.1 GCA_947175975.1 uncultured Ruminococcus sp. | reverse complement strand
GTATTAATACAAGTAACAGTAACATCTTTTTGCCATTTCTCTTCTTAGCCATAAAAACACCTGCCTGTTCTTTAGTTTCTTGCTGTATTCATTGTTGCACAATAGAAATCCGGTCGTTCTGCACTGATTTGTTTCAGGACAGCATTTAATTTTAAAACATCCTTATACAATGCCGTATCACCGTCATAGACCAAAGCACAAAGAATCACCTGATTTTTTCCGATTTCCGAATTTTCAATCGCCTGCAAAATTCTCTCAGAAATCACAGTTTCCGACAATTCGAGGGAAAATTCCACAAGAGTTTCCCTCTGCTCTGAAACACTGATAATTCCATCCGGCACATATTCCAGATAGATTGTGATTAAATTTCCCTGCGAGAAAGAATCAAGTGCTTTCTGATTGGCAAATGCTTTCTCGTTCAGCTCCTCGGCAGTTTTCCAGGCTTCAGCGATTTTCTGATCTGCCTCTGTGCGGATTTCCTCAACTTGTTGAAGTGCCTCTTCCACCTGTTGCTCAGCCTGTGCAAGCTGTTCCTCTGTGTCTGTCTGCATCTGCGTCTGCTGTTGCTGCATCTGCATCATAACCCAGAACAGAATAATAAAAATCACATCCAGGAGAGAAGTCAGTTCAATCATAATCCCCTTTTGTTTCATATGCCGACTTCCTGCAATTCTTCGGATTTTTCTGCCTTTTTCCGGATCCTGAGCTTTTCTTTTTGTTCTGATTCCAGAAACTGCTGTAATCGCAAGGAAACCGCTTTTTCGTTTGCCTCCACCTGTGCAGAAACAAATGCATCCACCGCTTTAAAAATAACTGCAAAGACAAGTCCCCATAGGGTAGAGGTCAAAGCACCGTAGAAATTCTCCACCAGATTATCTCCGCCGGATGCCAGTTTCAAAAGAGAAATGACAGTCCCCAACATGCCTAGCAATGGAAAAATTGCAATTGCATTGACAAAGAGCGAATAATATAAATTTTCCTTATCCCGGAGATTTTCGATTCTGGTAATTTTCCCCGATTCTTTCAGAAATTTTTTTATGACAACATGCGGATTTGTTTCATTTGCAGAAATATCCAGTTTCAGCATCGACTTCAATTTCCGGATATTTCCCCCAAGCAGACACAAGATCAGAATTGTTATTACACATAATACAAGAATCACCCAATCATACTGCATAAAATTATGTAAAAATAAATCTCTCACAGAAATGCACCTCTTAAAATAGATATCAATATTATAGCATATCTGAAAGTAAAATGCAAGTCTAATTTATTTACAAAAAATAATTGATTTCTAAAAAAAAATATGCTATAATAAACTGGATATACTCCATAAATCCGGAAAGGAGACATCTTATGACCAGACAAAGACCTGAAAAAAACAATCTCCAGAATGTAAAACGTTTGAAAATATCGCTGATTATCGGCTATGCCGTGATCGTTCTGGTGGCTGTCATAGCTGTTTCTGTTCTGGCTGTCAGGAAAACAGATACCGTACTGAAAGCGAAAGTCATTTCCCTGACATCTTCCCTGAATGTCCAGATGAAACTCAACATGAACAGCTATCTGTCCAGAATGGAAACAATCGGCACACTGGCATTTACGATTGAAGAAGCCTATACTTATGATGCAACTGACGCAACAAATGACGAATATGAAGCATTAGGCATAGAAAAAATCATTTCTGATGAATTATATAGCCTCTGTATCATGGAAAATTTTGTGGATTATGGTATTGTCTATCGGAATAATCACACGATCGGGAAAATTTCCAACGGCACGACCAATTTATTCGGCGACAGACTATTCACAGATCTGAATGCTATGATTTCTAGAAAACGCACAAATGACGGCTGGTCAGCCGGCTATCAGGATAACTTCAAGAGAATTTACTATGTAAAAAAAATCCATGATAATGCATTATTAGTGATCTCGTTCTATACCAGTGAATTAGAAAGTGTATTTGACAATCCGGAAACGCTCAGCGACATGGAAATCCGACTGACGGATCAGAATTATCACATGATTTACTCATCCCGGCAGAATGAAGTGGGTTCTCCCCTGCCAGATGACATTGCATCCCGGATTCAAGGGCAAAATTCTGCAACTGTGATGGACAATGCCTATCTGGTATCCGTCAATGTCTGCAATGATGACTGGTATGTGATCTGTTCTATTCCGACACAGATTATTCTGAATGAAAAGAATGAGATGCAATTATATATTTATATTATTGCATGTATCGCCGCTGTTCTTGCAATTGCAACCGGTGCATTCCTGTCAATCAAGTTATCTGATCCGGTTGTCGATACAGTGAATATTCTTGATACAAAAGCACATATTGATCAGCTGACTGGAATTTTCAACAAGCGTTCTTTTGAAGAATACACACAGACCAGATTAGAATGCTCTTCTCCGGCAGAGCGTCATGCTCTGATTATTATTGATATTGATAATTTTAAGGGTGTTAATGATACATTGGGGCATTCCTATGGCGATGCTGTTCTTGCCAGGGTTGGCGGTATGATGAAAGAAGTCTTTCCAGAGGGAGATTATCTGGGCAGAATCGGTGGTGATGAATTTGCAGTTTTTATGAATACAGGCAATGACAACAAACCAGAATATGAAAATTACCTGGCATCCAAATGTGAGGCATTATGCGAAAGTTTCCGGAATCACTATACTGGTGCAGACGGAAATTATAAAATCTCTGCAAGTATTGGTGCTGTGATTTCTCCTCAATATGGAAAAGATTTCAAAGAATTGTACACCAAAGCCGACAAAGCACTATACTTCTCCAAACAGAGCGGCAAAGACAGATATACGATCTATCATGACAATCTGGAATCCGAAAAACAGGAGGAAACATCATGAAAATTTCCAAATTATTCTCTTCTCTGCTGATGACTTCTGTATGTGTGCTATTCCTGACTTCCACATCGTGTAGCAATGAATCTGTCATCCAGCCACAGCAGGAACAGACAGAGATCACGCTGTCTTGGTGGGGAAACGATACCCGTAACGAATACACGATCCAGGCTGTACAGGAATTTGAAAAATTATATCCCGATATCAAAGTAAAATGCAACTATTCCGAATGGTCAGGCTACGAAGCCAGAAGCCGGATTCAGATGATCTCCGCCACAGAAGCAGATGTGATGCAGATTAATTTCAGTTGGCTTTCGGAATATTCCTCTGACGGCACAGGCTATTATAACCTGGAATCACTCTCTGAAATCATAGATCTGTCTGCATTTTCCGAAGATATTCTACGCTATGGCAGAAAAAATAATATCCTGAATGGTGTCGCCATTGCGATGAATTGTGAGACAGTCTATATCAACCAGAGTATCTATGAACGCTATTCGCTCCCCGTTCCGGAAACATGGGATGATCTGTTTCATGCGGCTGAAATCATGAAAAAAGACGGCATTTATCCCATGAGCGGTGCAGCTAAGGCAATCTGGTTGTATCTGACTGCCTATGCAGAACAGGTTTCTGGAAAAACAATTCTGTCAGAAAATGCAGAATTGAATTTCACACCGGAAGAATTTAAAATCATGTTGGAATTATATGTCCGCATGATTCAGGAACATGTAATCCCCCAAGTAGAATATTACGAACGTATGAATTTAGATACCGGCATCTATGCCGGAACAATTGCATGGGTAAGTGATGCCATGAATTATCTTGGCAGTGCAATCCGGAATGGTGATACTGTCATTCCGGCAGATTACACAGCTTTGACACCGGAACAATCCGGCACAGGTTGGTATGCAAAACCTGCAACACTATATGCAATGAGTGTAAATACAGAACATCCGCAGGAATCCGCATTATTGCTGAATTTTTTATTAAACAGTCAGCAAATGGCGACTTTGCAGGGTGTTGAAAAAGGCATTCCTGTCAGCAATACCGCCAGAGAATTTCTGGAATCCGAAAATATGCTGACCGGACTCCAGTATGACGCATCTCTCAAAATGGAATCCACAGAGGGGTTATCTGAAATGCAACCATTTTTGGAAAATGCAACTTTAATAGATGAATTTATTGCATGCTGTAATGATGTTTTGTATCACAAGAAAACATCTGAGGCATCTGCACAGAAATTGTATGAAATGGCTCTGTCTTTAATAGAATAAAATCCAAAATCACTGCTTTTATGGTACGAGGTGATCTATGAAAATAAAGAAGTGTATGATAAAATTCTTCGTTATTTTAACTGCCATTATTTTATTATGTATAACATACACTAATAAGAATAAGTATACACAGTAACGGATGTGGTTTGGCAATGGGACAGGTTTTGCTTTCTGGGGTGAAAATGAAAGGTCTTCACCTGGCATCTCCCAGATGCCACTAATGAAGTGCATCTTCATGGCTGGGAGGTCTGTGGTCTATGGGGG
>CAMWOX010000159.1 GCA_947175975.1 uncultured Ruminococcus sp. | reverse complement strand
GGAGCATTTTACTATTTACCAAATAAAATCTTCCAGAACAGCATTTTCGCCAGAACCAACTGCGGCACAATAAGCCAGAACTGCCGAAGCATCCCTTGCATCAACAATGCCATCGCCGTTTACATCCGCAGCCTCTATAAAGTCATGTACGACACCCATTTCTACACCTGCCGCACGGGATGATGCATAATGCAGAATCTTCTTTGCATCCAGTGAATTGATCACATGAGAACCATCTGCATCACCAAGTTCACGTGTCGGGCAATACTGTCCATCGAATACAAACGGTTCCTTGCTTTCGGTGTCATATGTCCCGATCAGGAACATACTCCAGTGATATTTCCAATCAGAATCCGCATCATAGTAATAACCAATTCCGATATGTGTATACTTCTCGCCCAGAATATTTTTTCTATGTCCCTCAGAATTCATCCATTGCTCCACAGTAGATACCGGATCAGGACGACCGCCTGCCAGGTTCTCAGCAACTGCAGAATAACGGATACCGTTCTCTTTCAGAATAGAGAAGCACATAGAACCATCCGGACGGGTGTGATCAAATTTAACCGGGAGTTCTTCTGCTCTGATGCAGGTTATCTCACTCAGTTCCGGAAATGTCATCAGCTCTGAGAGACCTCTCTCTGTACGCTCATTATTGACACAGTTTACGACAATATCACAATACTCTTTAATCTGTTTTTCCTCTTCTGTCATGGTAGCCTCATCATGCAGGTTTACCGCACCTGCCTGTACTGTACCCAGACTGCAAACTGTTGCACAACATGCCAGTAAGATTGCTGCTAATTTATTCTTTTTCATAAAAGACCCGTCCTTTCTTATCTCGGAGAAATAAAGCTTAAATTAAAGATTTGGATTTCATATTTTTAAGCTTCCGCTTTGTTTGTTTTACTATGATATTATTTTAACACAGATTCCCGGAAAAAGATACAAGATTCAATGTATATTCTGAAAACAATTTATGAAACGGAGAATTTTAGAACAAAATACAAAATTTATTAATACTTTTCGTATTGTTTTTTAGTTCTTGGAGTACATTAGACCATTATTATTTACTATTAGTATTATTTTCTGCCCCGAAAACGATTTAAAAAAATCCTGTTGACATGTTCTGAAAAATATGTTATACTAGTTATATTAGTATTATATATGTTATAATAACACTTGATCAAAACAGGAGGCTTTTTCTTATGCGAGCAGTTATTACAGTCATCGGTAAGGACACCGTCGGCATTCTTCATAAAGTCAGCGGTATCTGTGCTTCACACAATGTCAATGTAATCGAAGTGACACAAAGCGTTATGCAGGATATGTTTGCCATGATCATGATGGTGGATATTTCCCGGATCAGCACTGACTTTTCTGTATTGTCCGACGAAATGACCGCACTCGGCAAATCCCAGAATCTTGATATTCACTGTATGCATGAGGATATTTTCAATTCCATGCATGAAATTTAATCGAGAGAATTTTTTTGAGGTGAATCAGTATTATGTTGAATACATTTGATATTCTGGAAACAATCCGTATGATTCAGGATGAGTGTCTTGACATCCGGACAATTACAATGGGAATTTCCCTGCTGGATTGCATTGATCCGGATATTGACAAGGCTTGTCAGAAAGTCTATGACAAGATCACATCCAAAGCACAGAATCTGGTGAAAACCGGGGAACAGATCGAGAAAGAATATGGCATCCCGATTGTGAACAAACGCATTTCTGTCACACCAATTGCCATGCTTGCAGCGGCTTGCCCGAGTCAGAATCCTGTCAAATTCGCAAAGGCTCTCCAAAAAGCAGCAGATACCTGCGGCGTGAATTTTCTTGGCGGTTATTCTGCGTTGGTACATAAGGGATTCAGTGCCGGGGATCTTGCTTTGATCCATTCTATTCCAGAGGCTCTTGCGGAGACTTCCAACGTCTGCTCTTCTGTCAATGTTGGATCTACCCGAAGCGGCATCAACATGGACGCTGTGGCACTTATGGGCAGAATTGTCCGGGAAGCTGCGGAAAAAACGGCAGATCGTCAGTGCATTGCACCAGCAAAGCTGGTTGTATTCTGCAATGCTGTGGAAGATAATCCATTCATGGCAGGTGCATTCCACGGTGTCGGCGAACCGGACTGTGAAATCCATGTTGGCGTTTCCGGACCCGGTGTAGTCCGTTCTGCAATCGCAAAATATCCGGATGCATCCATTGATGAATTAGCAGATGTCATCAAGAAAACAGCATTCAAGATCACTCGTATGGGACAGCTGGTCGGTGCGAGAGCCTCCAAAATGCTGAATGTTCCATTCGGTATTGTGGATCTGTCACTTGCCCCCACGCCGGCAGTCGGTGACAGTGTAGCACACATCCTGGAGGGAATGGGATTGGAATGCTGTGGGACACATGGCACAACAGCATGTCTTGCATTGCTGAATGATGCTGTGAAAAAAGGTGGTGTCATGGCATCCTCCAATGTCGGCGGATTATCCGGTGCATTCATTCCGGTTTCCGAAGATGCTGGCATGATCCATGCGGCACAGAATGGCACACTCTGCCTGGAAAAACTGGAAGCAATGACTGCGGTCTGCTCCGTTGGTTTGGATATGATCGTTGTTCCGGGGGATATTCCTGCTGAAACGATCTCCGGCATTATCGCTGATGAGTGTGCAATCGGCATGGTAAATAATAAAACAACTGCTGTAAGATTAATTCCCGCAATTGGCAAGCAAGTAGGCGACATGCTCGAATTTGGCGGTTTGCTGGGCAGTGGTCCTGTCATGGAAATCAATCAGAAATCCTGTGCAAAATTTATTTCCAGAGGCGGCAGAATCCCAGCTCCGATGCATAGCATCAAAAACTAAAAAATTTAGAACAACAGCCCTCTGTTTTACACAGCAGAGGGCTTATTTTCTGCTATTATGCAAGTTCATCATATGCCTGACGCACAGCAATCGCCAGCTGATCTGCACAGGAAGTATCTTTCCAACCGCAGATATTGCCTTTCAGAATCGACTCGATCTTCGCTACTGTCATACCATCCACGAGTTTGGAAACAGCTTTCAGATTGCCATTGCATCCGCCCGTAAACTGCACATTCCGGATCACATCGCCGTCCAGATCAAACGCAATCTGCTTGGAACAGACACCCTGTGTCTTGTATACATAATGATTCATGGGAAACAGCTCCTTTCATGATTTATTATAGCACATCTCAGGCTTTCTGTCAAGAACCCTGAGCCTGTTTAAGCAACACGTTTATGGAGGTTTTATGAATAAAAAACAAAACTCTTTACCCGAAATCCAAATGAATGAGAAAACACAGAATTTTTTTAAAACAATTTATTTTGTGCTGAAAGTCATTCTTTGCGGTGCGGCATTCTTTTTTGCATTTCAGCTTTATAATATCTATATGGATCTGCCTTCTAGCTGTGCAAATTCACCCGAAGCATACACGAGTCTCGTTATTTTTCGTTTCTTTAAAGAACTTCCTGTAATAGCGTCTGCTGTTATTTCACTTGTTATGATGGGGAAATTTATATTTTCGTACAACGGCGAAATTATCAATGCAAAAGCAAACCGCAGGTTTATCCGTATTGCTATCATATCTTTAGCGATCGCTTCGTTTTTGTATAACGTACTCGGAATTGTTGAAGTAAATATGCTTCACGAAACATTTAATGGACTGTACGGAAATGCTTACTATACAATCGCTATCAGAGATTTATGTGAGCCGCTTACTTATGCACTGTATCTCTATGTTTTTGGCATGATTTGCTATGGAGATGATAAGATGATATAAATCACAATTTTTTATTTGGACACGAACCATATTTACAATAATATATAAAATCTGCCGTTGTGCTTTTCATCGCATAATGGCATTTTTATTCAATTTCCTCGGTTATACTAATTTGATAGATCTGAGAAATTTTCTGCATAATTCCAGCTTTCTGATAATATAAATCAATAAAACAAGCTTTACCAGAAAGGCGGATTTGTCTCATATGCCGAATATGCGAAGAAATATTCTGAAAGATACAATTTTACTGACTGCAATCCAGATGATACTAGATGGTCTCGGCTTATTACTGAATGCATTCATGACCAGACAGCTTGGTTCGGAATCCATGGGTATTCTCACGCTCACAGGATCATTCTTCCGGCTTGCCGCAATGACCGCAGGCGGTAATGTCTTTCTGTGTGCAAGCCGGTTTATTTCCGAAGAATTGGGGAAACCAGAACGGAATCCCAAAAAAATACTCTCTTACTGTATGACCGTCAGTCTAATATTAAGCTTTGTGATTTCTGGTCTGATTATTTTATTTGCCCCCTGGTGCAGTACCCATTTTTTTGATACAGACGGCTTGACTGCACCAATCCGATTGATGGCAATCTCCATGCCATTTGTCACAGT